>JBMTEY010000016.1:0-29715 GCA_049433545.1 Burkholderiales bacterium
TGCGCAAGTCGCCCTTCGACTCCAACAACCGCCGCCACACCTCGTTCGCCAGCGTCTTCGTCTATCCCGAGGTCGACGACTCGATCGAGATCGAGATCAACCCCGCCGACCTGCGCGTGGACACCTACCGCGCCTCCGGCGCCGGTGGCCAGCACATCAACAAGACCGATTCCGCGGTGCGCATCACCCACATCCCGACCGGTATCGTCGTGCAGTGCCAGAGCGACCGCTCGCAGCACCGCAACCGCGCCGAGGCCAACGCGATGCTCAAATCCAAGCTGTATGAACTGGAACTGCGCAAACGCAATGAACAGAAACAGGCCATGGAAGATGCCAAGACCGACATCGGCTGGGGCCACCAGATCCGCTCCTACGTGCTGGACCAATCGCGGATCAAGGATCTGCGCACCAACGTCGAGATCGGCAACACGCAGGCCGTGCTCGACGGCGACCTCGACCCTTTCATCACTGCCAGCCTCAAATCAGGCCTTTGAACCAGGACTCCGACATGGAAAATCCCAACACCACGCCGCCCGTCGATACCAACCGGATCATCGAGGAACGCCGGACCAAGCTCGCGGAACTGCGCGGCAAAGGCCCCGCCTTCCCGAACGATTTCGTGCGCGCCCACCTTGCCGCCGTGCTGACTGAGGGCTTCGAGGAAAAAACCGCCAAGGAAATAGCCGATGCCGCCGTGGTGGTCAGCCTGGCCGGCCGCATCATGCTCAAGCGGGTGATGGGCAAGGCCAGTTTCGCGACCATCCAGGACATGAGCGGACGCATCCAGGTCTACGTCTCCATTGACGATACCGGTACCGAGGCGCTGGAAGCCTTCAAGCACTACGACATCGGCGACATCATCGGTGTCCAGGGTTCGCTGTTCAAGACCCAGAAAGGCGAGCTGACGGTGCGGGTGAAGAAGCTCCGCCTGCTGACCAAGTCGCTGCGCCCGCTGCCCGAAAAATTCCACGGCCTGACCGACCAGGAGATGCGATACCGCCAGCGCTACGTCGACCTGATCATGAACGAAGACACGCGACTGGTGTTCGTGCAGCGCGGGCGCATCATCCAGGCCATCCGCAGCCTGCTGCTCGGCAGGCGGTTCTACGAGGCCGAGACGCCGATGATGCAGCCCATCCCCGGCGGCGCCTCGGCGCGGCCCTTCGTCACCCACCACAACGCGCTTGACATGCAGCTCTACCTGCGCATCGCACCTGAGCTGTACCTGAAACGGCTGGTGGTCGGCGGCTTCGAGAAGGTCTTCGAGATCAACCGCAATTTCCGCAACGAGGGCATCTCGACCCGGCACAATCCTGAATTCACCATGCTCGAGTTCTACGTCGCCTACACCAACCACGACTACCTGATGGGATTCATCGAGCAGATCCTGCGCACCGCGGCATACGCCGCCTGCGGCACCGAACAGATCACCTACCAGGGCCGAGCCATCGACCTGTCGCAGCCCTTCGCCCGGCTGACGATCAAGGAAGCCATCAAAAAATACCGCACGGACATCGGCGATGAAGTCCTCGACGACCGCGCCCGCATCATCGCCAAAATGGATGAGCTGAAAATCCCGTACCGCGAAAAAGACGGCCTCGGCGGCCTGCAGCTGACGCTGTTCGAGAACACCGTCGAATCCGAACTGTTCGATCCGACTTACATCGTCGACTATCCCGCCGAAGTTTCTCCCCTGGCGCGCCGCAGCGACACCAACCCGGACATCACCGAACGCTTCGAGCTTTATATTGCCGGGCGTGAAATCGCCAACGGCTTCTCGGAACTGAACGATCCCGAGGACCAGGCCGAGCGTTTCCAGGAACAGGTCCGGCAGAAGGATGCCGGCGACCACGAAGCCATGCACTACGACGCCGACTACATCCGCGCCCTTGAATACGGCCTGCCGCCCTGCGGCGGCGCCGGCATCGGCATCGACCGCCTGGTGATGCTGCTGACGGACAGTCCGTCGATCCGCGACGTGATCCTGTTTCCGCACATGCGGCCCGAATAAGAACCGCGATGCGACCGCTCTGGCAGCCGTCGCCGGCGCAAATCAGGGCCAGCAACCTGGCCGCGTTCATGCGCGCCGCGGCCGCCGCCGCGGGCCGCGATTTCGGCGATTACGCAGCGCTGTACGAATGGTCGGTCGCGGAACCGGCCCGGTTCTGGAGCGAAATCTGGAAATTCTGCGGCGTCATCGGCGAACCCGGCAGCCGCGTGCTGGAACACCCGCAACGCATGCCCGGCGCGCGCTGGTTCCCTGATGCGCGCCTCAATTACGCGGAAAACCTGCTGCAGCGGAATGACGACGACGCAGCCATCGTGTTCCGCGGCGAAAACCGGGTTGCCAGTCGCATCACGTTCCGTGAACTGCATGCCGAAGTCTCGCGCCTCGCCCAGGCGCTGCGCGCCGCCGGCATCCGTCCCGGCGACCGCGTCGCCGCCTACATGCCCAACCTGCCGGGCACGGTAATCGCGATGCTGGCCACCGCCAGCATCGGTGCGGTGTGGTCGTCGTGCTCCCCGGATTTCGGCGTGCAGGGCGTGGTCGACCGCTTTGGCCAGATCTCTCCGCGCATCCTGTTTGCCGCCGACGGTTACTTTTACAACAACCGCGTCATAGACAACCGGCAGCGGCTCCAGGAAATCATGGCGCGGCTTCCCGGCGTGGAAAAACTGGTCGTCGTGCCCTACACCTGCGGCGAACCCGACCTCACGGTTCTGCCGCGCGCGGTCAGCGTGCATGACCTGATGGCGCAGTACCGGCCGCAGCCGATCAGCTTCGAGCAATTGCCATTCGACCATCCGCTGTTCATCATGTATTCGTCGGGCACCACCGGCGTGCCCAAGTGCATCGTCCACGGCGCCGGCGGCACACTGCTGCAGCACCTCAAGGAACACGTGCTGCACACCGACATCCGCCGGGGCGACCGGCTGTTCTACTTCACTACCTGCGGCTGGATGATGTGGAACTGGCTGGTCACGGGACTTGCCGCCGGGGCGACGCTGCTGCTCTACGACGGCTCGCCGTTCATCGCCCGGGGCGCGGTGCTGTGGGACTACGCGGCACAGGAAAAAATCACCGTGTTCGGCACCTCGGCGAAATACATAGACGCGCTGGCCAAGCTCGGCCTGGAACCGGGCAGGACCCATGACCTGACGGCGCTGCGTGCCCTGCTGTCCACCGGTTCACCGCTGGCGCCGGAAAGCTATGACTACGTCTACCGCGCAATCAAGGCCGACCTGCAACTCGCCTCCATTTCCGGCGGCACCGACATCATTTCCTGTTTTGCGCTGGGCTGTCCGATCCTGCCGGTCTGGCGCGGCGAACTGCAATGCCGCGGCCTGGGCATGAAAGTCGAGGTGTGGAACGACGAAGGCCGGTCGTTGCGCGGCGAAAAGGGCGAACTGGTATGCACCGCGCCGTTCCCGTCCATGCCCGTCGGGTTCTGGAACGACGCCGACGGCAGCCGTTATCGTGCCGCCTATTTCGAACGTTTCCCCGGCGTCTGGCATCACGGCGACTATGTCGAACTGACCGCACATGACGGGCTGATGATCCACGGCCGTTCGGACGCCGTGCTCAATCCCGGCGGCGTGCGCATCGGCACCGCCGAAATCTACCGCCAGGTCGAACAACTGGAAGAGGTCGTCGAAAGCCTTGCGATTGGCCAGGACTGGCCGCCGCAGCAACCCAATGATGTGCGCGTGGTGCTGTTCGTGAGGCTGCGCGACGGACTGACGCTGGATGCGGCACTCGCCGATCGCATCAGGAAGCAGATCCGCGACAACACCACGCCGCGCCATGTCCCCGCCGTCGTCGCACAGGTGGCCGACATTCCGCGCACCAAGAGCGGCAAGATCGTCGAGCTCGCGGTGCGCAACATCGTGCACGGGCTGCCGGTGAAAAACGTGGAGGCGCTGGCCAACCCCGAGGCACTCGCCCATTTCCGGGATCGTGAGGAATTGCGCAGTTGACGTCGCAAATGCCAACTGCGTCATGAATTACGGCAAAACAAGCTGTAACGTTTTGTAAACCCATGACATTGTTCACAGTCAAAACTCCTGACCGCGCATTAGCATGGCCGCAGTCTGTTGATGTGAAAGGAGAAACAACATGTCAGAAACCCGGAAAATCAATCCCCTGATTGCCCTTGCCGCAGTTTCGGTTACGCTGTTCAGCCTCGTCGGCATCGGCGTCATGACCGGCATGATGCCGAGTTCGTTTTCGAAGAACAGCGACTCGTCGCTGGAAGCCGGGGCAGCGAAAGCGGTAGACGCCAAGACCGGCGCGGCGCCGGCAACTGCCGCCAAGCCCCAAGCCAAACGCGAAGCAGCGAAACAGCCTGCTCAACAGGCTGCCGTTGCGCCGAAGGCTGCCCCGGTATGCACCTCCTGCGGTGTCGTGGCCAGCGTGAACGCAGTCACCCAGAAAGGCGAAGGCAGCGGCCTCGGCGCGGTTGCCGGCGGTGTGCTGGGCGGCGTGCTGGGCAACCAGATCGGCGGCGGTTCGGGCAAAAAAATCGCCACTGTCGCCGGTGCCGCGGGCGGCGCCTACGCCGGCCACCAGGTGGAAAAAAACATGAAGTCCGTCACTCACTACGACGTGGTCGTGAACATGGATGACGGCACGACCCGCACCTTCTCCTACGATACTCAACCGGCATTCCAGACCGGCAGCAAGGTGCGCGTGGTCAACGGTGCACTCACTTCCGGCTGAACGAACCGCCAGCCGTTCCTGAAAAGCGCCCCCTCGCGGGCGCTTTTTTCTTGCACCAACGTTGTTGCCAACACCGTGGCCGCCATCAGCAAATCGAGCATCAAGAAAATATATCAATAAAAACAGATACTTAAAAAGTATCCAGCGGCATCGTACTGCGATCCAGCATGTCATGAAGCTTGCATATATACCCCACTGGGGTATATTATGCCTGCACTGAAACCAGAACCACGGCACAGATGAATACACTCGCCACATTCCCGAAGAAAACGGTCATCGACCTGCCTATCACCGGCATGACCTGCGCGGCCTGCGCCGCGCGCATAGAAAAAACGCTGAACCGACTGCCCGACGTCAAGGCGGGCGTGAACTTCGCAACCGAAAAAGCCCATGTCGAATATCCCGCCGGCCGCATCACCCCCGCCGACCTGATCGGCGCCATCCGTAAAGCCGGCTACGACGCGCAACTTCCCGCCGCGGACGGCGATGCCGCGCGCAAGGCCGAACGCCTCGCTGCTTATCGCAAAGATCTCCGGCTGTTCACCATTTTAGCGCTGCTGACGCTGCCTTTCCTCGCACTGATGCTGTACATGCTGGGCGGCAATCACCACGCCGACTGGCTGCCGCCCATGGCGCAACTGCTGATCGCCACACCGGTGCAGTTCTGGATCGGCAGCCGCTTCTATGTAGGCGCTTACCACGCCTTGCGCGGCGGCGGCGCCAACATGGATGTGCTGATTGCGCTGGGCACCAGTGTCGCCTTTTTCTACAGTGCGTCCGTGGTGCTGTTCGGCCTCGACGGACACCTCTACTTCGAAGCCGCGGCCAGCATCATCACGCTGGTATTCCTCGGCAAGCTGCTGGAATCCCGTGCCCGTGCCCGCGCTTCCTCGGCGATCGAGGAACTGATACGGCTGCAGCCCAAAACCGCGCGCGTCGAACGCGACGGCGGCATCGCCGAAATCCCGGTAGCGGAAATCCGTGTCGGCGACGTGTTCGTGGTGCGCCCGGGCGAAGCCATGCCGGTCGACGGCAGGGTGATCGACGGCAGTTCCAGCGTCGATGAAGCCATGCTCACCGGCGAAAGCCTGCCCGTGGCAAAAAACTCAGGCAGCCCGGTGTACGCAGCAACCATCAACGCCCAGGGGCTGCTACGCTGCGCCGCCACCGGCGTCGGCGCCGACACCACGCTCGCCGGCATCATCCGCCTGGTCGAGGAAGCCCAGGGCTCGAAGGCGCCGATCCAGCGCCTCGCCGACACCATTTCCGGGGTGTTCGTCCCGGTGGTGATCGTGCTGGCATTGCTGACTTTTGCCGGCTGGTGGTGGTACTCCGGTTCTTGGGCAGATGCACTGGTGCCCGCAGTGGCCGTGCTGGTCATTGCCTGCCCCTGCGCCCTGGGCCTCGCCACGCCGACGGCGATCATGGTCGGCAGCGGCGCCGGCGCCCGCTCCGGCGTACTGATCAAGAACGCCGAAGCGCTGGAACGCGCCGGCCACATCGACACGCTGGTCGTCGACAAGACCGGCACGCTGACCCAGGGCAAACCCGCGGTCACCGATGTCATCGCCGCCGCAGGCATCAATGAGGATCGCCTGCTGCGCATTGCCGCCGCGCTGGAAAACGGCTCCGAGCATCCGCTGGCGCGCGCCGTACTTGCACACGCCCGCACCCGACGGATCGCCGTCGCGCCGGTGCAGAACTTCGAAGCCGTCGCCGGCAAGGGTGTGCACGCGACGGTCGACGGCAAGCCCGCCCTGCTCGGCTCGCCCAGGTTTCTTGCGGACAACCAGCTCCCGCTTGATGAAAAAACCGTTGCCGCACTCCAGGACCAGGGCAAGACCGTCATCGGCGTCGCCCACGACAGCCAGGCACTCGGGCTGATCGCCATCGCTGATCCGCTGCGGCCGACATCGCCGGCAGCGGTCGCCGCGCTGCAGGCGCTGGGCATCGAAGTCATCATGCTCACCGGCGACAACCGGCGCACTGCCGCGCACATCGCCCGCGAGGCCGGCATCACCCGCTTTGAGGCCGAACTGCTGCCCCAGGACAAGGCGCAGCGCGTCAACGCCCTCGCCGCTGAAGGCCGCAGCGTCGGCATGATCGGCGATGGCGTCAATGACGCGCCGGCGCTGGCTGCGGCGCAGGTCAGCTTCGCCATCGGCGCTGGATCGGACGTGGCAATCCATGCCGCCGACGTCACGCTGATGCGCAGCGATCTGCTGAGCGCGGTCGATGCCGTGAGCCTGTCGCGCGCGACTTTCCGCAAGATCAAGCAGAACCTGTTCTTCGCCTTTTTCTACAACGTGCTGGGCATCCCGCTGGCAGCAGCGGGACTGCTCAACCCGGTGATCGCCGGCGCCGCGATGGCGATGAGCTCGGTATCGGTGGTCAGCAACTCGCTGCTGCTCAAACGCTGGCGTCCGCAACGCGCGTAACGCTGATTCCCTTCAACTGCAACCAGGAGAAAAACAATCATGGAAACCATCACCATTCCCGTACGGGGCATGACCTGCATGGGCTGCGTATCCAGCGTCAAACGCGTGCTGGGCGCCATCGACGGCGTCGCGCAGGCTGACGTATCGTTGGAAAAAGCCGAGGCGACGATCAGTTACGATCCGGCGAAGACCGCGCTGCCGGCGCTCAAGTCCGCGATCACGGATGCCGGTTATGAAACTGCCTGAACAAAAGCACGCAGCAGCACACGATGCCTGCCACGATCCGCAGGTAGTACAGCCGCACAAGCAGGCGCTGCTGAAACGCCTGAACCGCGTCGAAGGCCAGGTACGCGGCGTCGCGCAGATGATCCAGGATGACCGTTACTGCATAGACGTGCTGACCCAGGTCGCAGCCGTGCAATCCGCGCTCGATGCGGTGGCGCTGCAACTGCTGGAGGATCACACGCGGGGTTGCGTCTCGGACGCGGTCAGGTCAGACGGCGGCGACAAGGTAATTGCGGAGCTGATGACGGTGGTGAAGCGCTTCGCACGCTGAATCTACAGATCAGTAATTCCAGATCTGCCACCACGGCACGTCTTTTCTCGGGCCGCCTTTCAGGTAGACGCTGTCGGGAAAGTTCCTGTTGAGCACGCGCTCGGCGTCATCGCGCAATGCGGCCATGCCCAGAGCATCGTACGCCCTGACCATCAGCACCAGCCCCTCTTCGTTGGCCGGCGCGTCAGGGTAGGTCTTCAGCGCGTACTGCGCACGGTTGACCGCCGCCACGTAGGCCTTGCGCTTCATGTAATAACGCGCGACGTGGATTTCGTGCGAAGCCAGCGCATTGACCAGGTAACTCATGCGCAGGATGGCATCGGGCGTGTACTTGCTTTCGGGATAACGCGTCGCCAGTTCCTTGAATGCGGCAAACGCATCCGCGGCCGCCTTGGGATCACGCTCAGACAGGTCCTGGCCGCTGAAAAAACCCATGATGCCGAGGTCGTCGTTGAAGTTGATCAGCCCGCGCAGGAAATACATGTAGTCGGCGCTGGGATGGTTGGGGAACGTTTTCAGGAAGCGGTCTATGGTCGCCAGTGCCGAGGGCGTATCCTCGTTTTTCCAGTGCGCGTAGGACACCTCGATCTGAGACTGCTGCGCGAACCTGCCGAACGGGTAACGCGACTCGATCCGCTCGTAGTGCTTGATCGCGGTCTCCCAGTTGCGGTCCGCGAGTTCGGCCCGGGCTTCGGCGTAGAGTTTCTGCACCGACCAGGTACGGGTTTCGTCGTATTCCTTGCCGCCGAACAGGCCGCAGCCGCCGAGCAGCCAGCCCGCGGCGAGCGCGGTGAATAACGTTAGAATGCTGCGCATCTGGTTTCGCAATGATCCGTGCAAATTTGTCATCCGAAAATTATACCGGTTTACCCGCCGCCCCGGCCCCGCATCTGCTGACGGTGCCGCCGGCGAGCGCGGGACTGCGCCTGGACCAGGCCCTGGCGCAGCTGCTGCCGCAGTACTCGCGGGCCCGGCTCTCCGCCTGGGTGCGTGACGGCCGCGTGACCGTCGATGGCCACACGCGGACCCCGCGCGACAAGCTGCACGGCGGCGAACAGATCGCGGTGCAGCCGGCACTTTCGCCGCAGGAAACGGCATTCCGGCCACAGGCATTGCCGCTCGACGTCGTCTACGAGGACAACTCGCTGCTGGTCATCAACAAGCCTGCCGGCCTGGTCGTTCATCCCGGCAGCGGCAACTGGGAGGGCACGCTGCTCAACGCCCTGCTCGCCCGCGCACCCGAACTGGCCACGGTGCCGCGGGCAGGCATCGTGCACCGCCTGGACAAGGACACCAGCGGATTGCTGGTCATCGCGCGCACGCTGATCGCGCAAACCGATCTGGTGCGGCAGCTCCAGGCCCGCAGCGTCGGCCGCGAATATTGCGCCGTGGTGCACGGCAAGGTCGCCCGCAACGGAAAAATCGAAGGCGCGATTGGCCGCGATCCGCGCAGCCGCACGCGCATGGCGGTCACCGCGACCGGCAAACCGGCCGTAACCCATTACACGGTGGTCGAACGTTTTGCTGCGGCCAGCCTGCTCGCCTGCCGCCTCGAAACCGGCCGCACCCACCAGATCCGCGTCCATCTGCAGAAGCTGGGCCATCCGATCTGGGGCGATCCCGTGTACGGGAAAAAAACCGCGGCAACAGCGCCGCAGATCGGCCGCCAGGCCCTGCATGCCGAAAAGCTGACGCTGATTCATCCACAGACCGGCAAAACGATGCAATGGCACGCCCCCTTGCCCGTAGACATGCAGCAACTCATCGAAGCCCTGCGCGGCGCATGAAACTGCCACCGCAATGGATAGTGCCCGACTGGCCGGCGCCGGCCAACGTGCATGCACTGGTCACCACCCGCGATGGCGGCGTCAGCAGCGGCCCTTACGCCAGCCTCAACCTAGGCACGCGCACCGATGACGACCCGGCAGCGGTCGCCGCAAACCGCGCACGCCTGCAGGCGCACCTGCCGCAACCGCCGAAATGGCTGGCGCAGGTGCACGGCAGCACGGTGGTAGATGCCGATGGCCTGGCCGACATTCCTTCAGCCGACGCCAGCATCGCGCGCCAGCCCGACACGGTGTGCGCAATACTGATCGCCGACTGCCTGCCGATCCTGTTCACCGACCGCTCCGGCAGCTGCGTTGCCGCCGCGCACGCCGGCTGGCGCGGACTCGCCGGCGGCGTCATCGCCAATACCGTGGCCCGAATGCCCGCCGACCCCGGCGAACTGCTGGCATACATCGGCCCCGGCATCGGTCCAGCCGCATTCGAAGTCGGCGACGACGTACTGCATGCATTCTGCGACGAGGCGCCTGAAAACCGCAGCGCGTTCGCCGCGCTGCGCCCGGGCAAATGGCTGTGCGACCTGCCGGCCCTGGCGCGCGTCGCACTGCGCCGTGCCGGTCTGACGCGGATTTACGGCGGCAACGATTGCACGGTCTCCGATCCGCAACGTTTCTTTTCCTACCGCCGCGACAAACTCACCGGCCGCATGGCGGCGCTGATCTGGCGCAGCGGCGACTGAAGGGCCGTCGCTGCAGCTTGACCTGCGGCTTCCCGTATAATTGCGCGCTTTGCCGCAGTCTGACACGCGGCGCCCGAAGCGGATTCCCGTGAACACATTGTCCTGGATCATCGTTACCACCCTCGCGGGCGGCGTGTTGTCGGCCGCCGTCGCCGGGTTGTTCGCGATCAAGGCCAAGGCCGCACAGGTGCCGATGCTGGTCAGCTACGCGGTGGGCGCGCTGCTCGGCGCCGCCTTCATCGAAGTGCTGCCGCATGCCTTCCGGCAAAGCGAAAACATCGAAAGCACCGCGGCGACCGTCCTGTTCGGCATCCTCGGCTTTTTCGTGCTGGAAAAGCTGGTGCTGTGGCGGCACTGCCATGTCGAAGAATGCGAGGCGCACGATCCGCACACGCCACCCCAGCATGATCACGGCCGCAGCGGCCTGATGATCCTGATCGGCGACACCTTCCACAATTTCGTCGACGGCGTGCTGATCGCGGCCGCCTTCATGGCCGACATCCAGCTCGGCATTGTCACAGCGATCGCCATCATTGCCCACGAGGTGCCGCAGGAAACCGGCGACTTCCTGATCCTGCTGCATTCCGGTTACAGCAAAAGCAAGGCAATGCTGCTCAACGTGCTGGCCAGCGCGGCGATGGTGATCGGCGGCGTGCTCGCCTACTTCACGCTGCAACTCGCGCAGTCCCTGGTCACGCCGCTGCTGGCGCTGGCTGCGGCGAGCATGCTCTATGTCGCAGTTGCGGACCTGATCCCGGGGCTGCACCGCCGGCCCGAACTTGCCGCCACCGCGCAGCAGGTCCTGCTGATCGGCCTCGGCATCGCCACCATCTGGCTGGTCGGCGAATGGGCACACGGCCACTGATTTACCTTTAAGCCCGGGATTGCCAGCCGCGTCGCCCGGCACCTGAGCCGCGGCATGTTATCGTTTCGAACGGACAGCGCCATACGCATGTCATCATTCTGCAGCAATCTGATTCCCTGCCCATGACCGACCCGACCCCAGATCCCGCCGCTGCTTTCGCCGAATTCAACCGCCGCCTGCTCGCCGACGCCGCCGGCAAGCTCGGTGCCACCGATGCTGCGGCCATGATGCAGGGGCTGGCCGCTGCAGCCTCGAACGACAGCGGGCACTGGCTGGAACTCGGCAGCCGCTACTACCGTGAACACCTCGAACTGTGGCAGGCGTTTGCCGGAGTCAATGCCGGTCCGGAATCAAAACCGCTGGCGCCGCCGGAGGACCGCCGCTTCCGTGCGCCGGAATGGCAGGAACCCTATTTCAGCTACCTCGCCCATTCCTACCTGTTGTCGGCGAAATGGCTGGAGGAAATGGCCGCCGCCGCGCGCCTCGAACCACATGCCAAGCACAAGCTGGAGTTCTACACCCGGCAGATGATCGACGCACTGTCACCGGCGAATTTTCCGTGGAGCAATCCCGAAGCGCTGAAACTTGCCGCTCAGACCGACGGAGAAAGCATCAACCGCGGCCTGAAGAACCTCGCCGCCGACATCGACCGCGGCCTGGTGTCAATGACCGACGAGAGCGCGTTCGAGGTCGGCCGCAATCTGGCGGTCACGCCGGGCGCAGTGGTTTACGAAAACGATTTCATGCAGTTGCTGCAGTACGCGCCGCTGACGGAAACCGTGCACGAACGGCCGCTGGTGATGGTGCCGCCCTGCATCAACAAGTACTACATCCTCGACCTGCAGCCCGACAATTCCTACGTCCGCCACGCGCTGGAAGCCGGACACACCGTGTTCATGGTGTCCTGGCGCAACATGCCCGAATCCATGGGCAAGGCGACCTGGGACGATTACCTGGAACACGGTGTGCTGCGGGCGCTCACCGTGGCGCGCGAGATCTGCGGCAGCGAACAGGTCAACGCGCTGGGATTCTGTGTCGGCGGCACCCTGCTCGCCTGTGCGCTGGCGGTGCTGCGCGCCCGCGATGAAAACCCCGTCGCCAGCGTCACCTTCCTCACCACCATGCTCGATTTCAGCGACACCGGCGAATTGGGCGTGTTTATCGACGAACCGTACATGGCCGCGCGTGAAACCGAATTCGCCGCCGGCGGCGTGTTGCGCGGCCGCGAACTGGCGGCAACCTTCGCCAGCCTGCGCGCGAACGACCTGATCTGGCCCTACGTGGTCAACAATTACCTTAAGGGACGCACGCCCGACGCCTTCGACCTGCTCTACTGGAACAGCGACAGCACCAACCTGCCGGGGACCATGTACTGCGAATACGTGCGCAATACCTATCTGCAAAACAGCCTGCGCGAACCCGGCAAGCTCACCATGTGCGGCGAGGCGGTCGACCTCGGGAAAATCGACATGCCGGCCTACGTGCTGGCCGCCCGCGAAGACCATATCGTTCCCTGGCGCACCGCCTACAACACCGTGCAGCTGATCGGCGGCGAGATCCGCTTCGTGCTGGCCGCCAGCGGCCACATCGCCGGCGTGATCAATCCGGCAAAACGCAACCGGCGCAATTTCTGGGTCAATGCCGCATTGCCGCCGGAGGCCGAAGCCTGGCTGGCCGGCGCCACCAGCATGGCAGGCAGCTGGTGGCCGGACTGGACGGCATGGCTGGCCGCATACGGCGGCGCCCAGATTGCAGCGCGCGCACCGGGCAACGCGGCGTATCCGCCGATCGAGGCCGCTCCGGGCCGTTATGTCCAGGAAAAATGCACCTGAATCGGCCTGGGCCAATATCCGCCAAGACGGTTTGCTGCTAAATTCATAAACAGATCAACAGAGGAGGAATCAACATGTCACGCGTCGCAGTCGTCACTGGCGGTATGGGCGGCCTCGGTGAGGCCATCTGCATGAAGCTCGCCAAAATGGGCTACCAGGTGGTCGCCACCTACTCCCCCGGCAACCAGAAGTACAGCCAGTGGCTGGCCGACATGCAGAAGGAAGGTTACGACTTCCGCGCCGTGCCGGTCGACGTCGCCGACTACGATTCCTGCAAGAAGGCCGTGGCGCAGATCGTCAAGGACGTGGGCCCGGTCGACGTGCTGGTCAACAACGCCGGCATCACCCGCGACACCACCTTCCGCAAGATGGAAAAGGAAGGCTGGGACGCGGTGATGAAGACCAACCTCGACAGCGTGTTCAACATGACAAAGCCGGTGATCGACGGCATGGCCGAACGGGGCTGGGGCCGCGTCATCAACGTGTCTTCGGTCAACGGCCAGAAAGGCGCCTTCGGCCAGACCAATTATTCGGCGGCGAAGGCCGGCATGCACGGCTTCACCAAGGCCGCCGCGCTCGAATACGCGCGCAAGGGCGTCACCGTCAACACCATTTCCCCCGGCTACATCGGCACCAAGATGGTAATGGCGATCCCCAAGGAAGTGCTCGATTCCAAGATCATTCCGCAGATCCCGATCGGCCGGCTCGGCAAGCCCGAGGAAGTCGCCGGCCTGGTGGCTTACCTGTGCTCGGAAGAAGCGGCATTCGTCACCGGCGCCAACATCGCCATCAACGGCGGGCAGCACATGCAGTAGTCCGCCCGCTGGCGGACAGAAAAATGCCCGCCGGGATTCAGCCCCGGTGGGCGAACCTCTGTGGCCGGGAGGGGATCCCGCGAACCAGAGGAGGAGGTTCGGATGCAGGGGCGCGGCATGCTGCAGCAACGCCATCGCCTGCCCCTGTAATTACGGCTGATTGCGAGGCAACTTGAAACACCGCACAATGGGTTGTATGCCATTGATTTATTTGATATTTTTTTAATGTTGCGGTTGCGTCGATGCGGCACATGTGAAATAATGCTGCACCTTCTTCCTGAGGCAAGCCATGAGCACAACGGTCCGCACCATCAAGAAGTACCCCAACCGCCGGCTCTATGACACCGAAACCAGCAGCTACATCACGCTGGCCGACGTCAAGAAACTGGTACTCGAAAACGTCGAGTTCAAGGTCGAGGACGCCAAGTCCAAGGAAGACCTGACGCGCAGCATTTTGCTGCAGATCATCCTCGAGGAAGAATCTGCAGGCGCCCCGATGTTCACCAGCGACTCGCTGTCGCAGATCATCCGTTTCTACGGCAACGCCATGCAGGGCATGATGGGCGGCTACCTCGAAAAGAACATCCAGACCTTCATGCAGATCCAGCAGAAGCTGCAGGACCAGTCGCGTGAGGTGTACGGCAAGAACCCGATGCTCAATTCCGAAACCTGGAACGAATTCGTCAAGATGCAGGGTCCGGCGATGCAGGGCCTGATGGGCAACTACCTCGAGCAGAGTGCGCGCACCTTTCTCGACATGCAGAACCAGTTGACGACGCAGACCCGCAACCTGTGGGGCAACTTTCCCTTCCCCGGATTCCCCGGTCAGCCCGGCGGCGCCAAAAAAGAAGACGGCGAAGAACCCAAGTCCTGACGCGCCGCGGCGCGTTTCCGTTTCCTGAAATCCTGTGCCTACCCCACCGCGTAAAGTCGGATTCGTTTCGCTCGGCTGTCCCAAGGCGCTGGTCGATTCCGAGCACATCCTGACCCAGCTGCGCGCCGAGGGTTATCTCGTCTCGCCCACCTACCAGGACGCCGACCTCGTGGTCGTCAACACCTGCGGCTTCATCGACGCCGCGGTCGAGGAATCGCTCGACGCCATCGGCGAGGCGCTCACCGAGAACGGCCGCGTCATCGTCACCGGCTGTCTCGGCGCCAAGGGCGACATCGTGCGCGAGCACCATCCGAAGGTGCTGGCGGTCACCGGCCCGCATGCTACCGACGCAGTGATGGAGGCCGTGCACACCCACCTGCCGAAACCGCACGACCCGTACACCGACCTGGTGCCGCCCCAGGGCATACGCCTGACGCCGCGGCATTACGCCTACCTGAAGATTTCCGAAGGCTGCAACCACCGCTGCAGCTTCTGCATCATTCCGTCGATGCGCGGCGACCTCGTCAGCCGGCCGGTCGGCGAAGTGATGACCGAAGCCGAAAACCTGGTCAAGGCCGGAGTGAAGGAACTGCTGGTGATCTCGCAGGACACCAGCGCCTATGGCGTCGACATCAAGTACCGCACCGGCTTCTGGAACGGCCGCCCGCTGAAGACCCGCATGACCGAACTCGCGCAGGCGCTGTCCGGGCTCGGCGTCTGGGTGCGGCTGCACTATGTCTATCCCTACCCGCACGTCGACGAGGTCATACCGCTGATGGCCGAAGGCAAACTGCTGCCCTACCTCGACGTGCCCTTCCAGCACGCCAGCCCGCGCATTCTCAAGCTGATGAAGCGCCCGGCCAACGCCGAAGGCACCCTCAAGCGCATCCGCGACTGGCGCGCGATCTGCCCCGACATCACCATCCGCAGCACTTTCATCGCCGGCTTCCCCGGGGAGACCGAACGCGAATTCGAGGAACTGCTCGAATTCCTCGAAGAAGCGCAGCTCGACCGCGTCGGCTGCTTCGCCTATTCGCCGGTCGAAGGCGCCGGAGCCAACGCCCTGCCCGATCCGGTTCCTGCGGAAATCCGCGAAGAACGCCGCGCGCGATTCATGGCCGTTCAGGAAAAAATCAGCGCGGAACGGCTGAAACGCCAGGTCGGCAAAACCATCACTGTGCTGGTCGACGAAGCCGGCAGGGACGGCGCCATCGCGCGCTCCGCCGCCGACGCCCCGGAAATCGACGGCCGCGTGATCATTCGTCAGGGCGCGAAGCTCAAAACCGGAGAGTTCGCACGGGTCAAGGTCACGCGATCCGACGCCCACGACCTGTGGGCGGCGCCCGCCGGGCTGCGCAGCGTCAAATAAAATGCTGCAGACCCTGAGGCGCTGGGCGAAGCTGCTGAAAGGCGACATCGTCGCGCTGTGGTTCGCCTACCGTAATCCGCTGACGCCCTGGTACGCGAAAGGGTTCACCGTGCTGGTGGTCGCCTATGCCTTCAGCCCGATCGACCTGATCCCGGATTTCATCCCGGTGCTGGGACTGCTCGATGATGCCATCCTGCTGCCGGTCGGCATCTGGCTCGCGCTGAAGCTGGTGCCGGCGCCGGTGATGGCCGAATCGCGCGAGCAGGCGCAGGCCTGGCTGGACGCGCGCAAACCGAAGCCGCAGAATTACCTGATGGCCGCGCTGTTCATCGCACTGTGGATACTGGCGGCATGGCTGCTGTGGCGCTGGCTGGCCGAATGAACCGCAATTGACCATGGACGATCCGGCAACCCCCAAATCCCGCAGACGCTGGTCTTGGCGCAAACACGAAGACCACGTCGGATCCGAAGTCGCCGTGCGCGAACTGTCCATTGTCACGCTGGTCGCGGCGCTGATCATAGGCGCGGCCTTCCTGATCGCCTATCGCTTCGTGCGCCCGGCGCCGCCGGATGCCTTCGTGATGTCCACCGGCAACGAAGCCGGCGCCTACCACCTGTACGCCGGGCGTTACCGCGATTTGCTGGCCAAAGAGCGGATCAAGGTTGAATTGCGTCCGTCGGCGGGCTCCATCGACAACCTGGCACGGCTGGCCGACGGCAGCGTCGATGTCGCGCTGATGCAGGGCGGCATTGCCTCACCGGATCGCGACTACGGGCTGGTTTCTCTGGCGGCGCTGTATTACGAACCACTGTGGATTTTTTATCGCGACGCAAAACCGCTGAACCAGCTCGGCCACCTCGCCGGCAAACGCATCGCCGCCGGGCCCGAAGGCAGCGGCACCCGCGCGCTGGTCCGCAACGTGCTGCAGGCCGGTGACGCACTGACGGCCGGGGAACCACTGTCCACGCTGACCGGAATGGCCGCCGCCGAAGCCCTGATCGCCGGCCGGCTGGATGCAGCGCTGTTCGTCGCCGCACCCGACGCGCCGGTAGTGCAGAAGCTGCTGAAAACCCCGGGCATCAAGCTGATGAACCTGCACCACGCCGAGGCGCTAGCGCGGCGTTTCCCCTATCTCTCACCGATCACGCTGCCGCGCGGCATGATCGACCTAGGCGCCGACATCCCGTCCGCCAACGTCACCATGGTCGCGGCCACCACGCACCTCGTCGCGCACGCGGATTTCCACCCGGCGCTGGTCGCCGTGCTGCTGCAGGCCGCCAGCAAGGTGCACGGCGGCGCCGGCGTGTTCAGCAAGGCCGGCGAATTCCCGGCCGCGCGAGAAGGTGATTTTCCGGTCAGCGAGGATGCGCAGCGCTACTTCAAATCAGGCCCGCCGTTCCTGCAGCGTTACATGCCGTTCTGGGTCGCCAACCTGATCGAGCGTCTGCTGGTGCTGCTGGTGCCGCTGATCGCGGTGCTGATCCCGGTGATGCGCATCATGCCGGCGTTTTACGACTGGCGCGTCAAACGCAAGATCTTCCGCTGGTATCGCGACCTCAAGGAAGTCGAAACCGCGATCCGCCGCCGCGACACCAGCACCGACGTGGCGGAATTGCTGCAGCAACTCGACGCCATCGAGGACGGCGTCAACGCCACCCGCGTACCGCTGACCTACTGGGATTACGTCTACACCCTGCGCGGCCACATTGACCTGGTGCGGGCGCGGCTGATGACACAGGTCAAGCCTCCGGCGTAACCGCCTCGCGCTCAAAGAAGGCCATGACGTCGGCAACGTCCCGCGTACGGGTCATCGGCGGCAGGCTGCGCCAGATGCGCTTGCCGTAGGATTTTGAAATCAGCCGCGGATCGCAGATCATCAGCACACCGCGGTCGGTTTCGTCGCGGATCAGCCGCCCGGCGCCCTGCTTCAGCGAGATCACCGCCCGCGGCAGCTGATATTCCATGAAGGCATTGCGCCCCTCGTTGTTTATCTTTTCGATGCGCGCCGAGAGCACCGGATCGTCGGGCGGCGCGAACGGCAGCTTGTCGATCATCACCAGCGACAGCGCGTCGCCGCGCACGTCGACCCCCTCCCAGAACGACTGGCTCCCGACCAGCACCGCGTTGCCCAGTTCGCGGAAACGCGACAGCAGTTCGCTGCGCGAGCCTTCGCCCTGCGCCAGCAGCGGGTAATCCCAGCCGCGTTTTTTGAATTCGTCTATCAGCAGGCCGTGCGCTTCGCGCATGGCGCGCAAGCTTGTAAATAACAGGAACGCGCGGCCGCGGCTGGCTTCCACCACCGGCAGCGCCGCCTCGACCACGGCGCGGGTGTAATCCGGCGTGTTCGGATCGGGCAGCGCCTGCGGCACATAGAGCAGGCCCTGCTTTTCGAAATCGAAGGGGCTCGCCCAGTTCGCGGTCTGCGCGGTCTCGATGCCGAGCTCGTTGACGTAATGCGAGAAGTTGCCGTTGACCGACAGCGTCGCCGAAGTGAACACCCAGGCCTTGGCCTGCGCCTCGACCTGCTTCCTGAAAATCTCGGCAATCGACAGCGGCGTGGCATTGAACTGCACCGACTGATTGAACACCTCCACCCAGCGCACCAAGCTGGCGTCGCTGTCCTCGCGCCAGCCGGCGAGCTGCGCGCGCAGCGCATCAGCGCGCTCGAAACACTGTTGCAGCCCTTCGCTGCGCCCGGCCTGCGAGTGCAGCGTCTCCGCCAACACCTCCAGCCGGTCACCGGCTTCCGCCAGCGCCTCGGTCACAGCCTTGCGGTTGCGCAGCGCATTCGCCGGCATGCGCGCACCGGCCTCGTCGAAGGCCAGGCGCAGGTCGCGCGCCGCCTTCTCCAGCGCATTCGCCGCCACCGGCAGCGCGGCAAAATCCTTGGCCGAAGTCGCGGCCTCGATGCGCGCGTCGCGCGCGAGATCGGTCAGCTGCGTGGTCGACACCGACTGCCCGAAAAACAGGCTGGCGGTTTCCGGCAACTGGTGCGCCTCGTCGAAAATCACCGTGTTGCATGCCGGCAGCAGTTCGGCCACGCCTTCGTCGCGCAGGGTGACGTCGGCAAAAAACAGGTGGTGGTTGACCACCACCACATCAGCCTCCAGCGCCTGCTTGCGCGCCTTCATCACGAAACATTCGTCGTAATGTTCGCACTGCGAGCCGAGGCAGTTGTCGCGGGTGGACGTCACCAGCGGCCAGATGCCGGCGTTCTCCGGTACTTCGGCACAGTCGGCACGGTCGCCGGTGTTGGAGATGCGCGCGAAACTTTCAATGCGCGCGAGATAGACCACGTCGTCGCGCGTCGGCAGGCGGCCGTCGGACTTGGCACGCGACAGGTGATGGTGGCAGACGTAATTCGCGCGACCCTTGAGCAGCGCCACGGTCACCGGCACCTTCAGTGCATCGCGCACTGTCGGAATGTCTCGGCCGAACAGCTGGTCCTGCAGGGTCTTGGTGCCGGTGGAAATGATCACCTTGCCGCCCGACAGCAGCGCCGGCACCAGGTAGGCAAAGGTCTTGCCCGTGCCGGTACCTGCCTCTGCAACAATAACTTCTTGATTTTTAATTACTTTTTTTATTGCCTCTGCCATCTCCAACTGCCCTTGGCGGGCACGAAAACCGGGCACCACCTGCGCGAGCGCGCCGGTTGCAGAGAAGACGGATGCGAGTTCAGACACGCGCGGAGTTTATCAGGCGTCTCGACAGTTACATCACCAACTCCACCAGATACGGCCCCGGCGTCTCAAGTCCTTTTCTGAACTGCACCGCCAGTTCGTCGAGCGTCGTCGCCCGCCCCGCCGCCACGCCGTAGCCTTTCGCGATCGTCACCCAGTCGAGGTCGGGATTGCCCAGCGTCAGCATCGCCTTGGCATTAGCACCCGGTGCGGCAGCACCGACGTTGGTCAGCTCGGTCATCAATATCTTGTACGAGCGGTTGGCGAAAATGACCACTGTGACGTCGAGGTTCTCGCGTGCCATGGTCCACAGTGCCTGCTGGGTGTACATCGCGCTGCCGTCACCTTCGAGCGCGATCACCTTGCGGTCCGGCGCGGCGATCGCCGCCCCCGTCGCCGCCGCCAGCCCCCAGCCGATGGAGCCGCCCATGATGTTCATCCAGTCATGCGGCCGCGCGCCGGCTGACGAAGCGGTGAACATGCGGCCGCTGGTGACGGACTCGTCGAGCACGATGGCGTTGTCCGGGATCAGCCGGTTGAACAGCGCGCCCAGCCCTTCCAGCGTGACGCTGCCGGTCGGCAATGCGCCTTCATGCGCCGGTGCATTCACCAGCGGTGCGGTATTGCGCGCGCCGAGCGCATCGGCCATTGCTTCGAGCGCGTGTTCGAGATCGGCCTCGGCACCGGCGACTGTGGTGACCTTGCAGCCTTCCGGCACCAGCACGCTGGGTTTGCCGGGATAGGCGAAAAAGGACACCGGCAGCTTGGCGCCGACCAGCAGCAGTTGCCGCGTGTCCTTCAACATCGCCAGCGCGTTGTCGACCACGAAGGGCAGCTGCTTCACCACCGCGCGGCCCGCGCCGCGTTCCCAGCGCGCATTGTTGAATTCTGAAATCAGCGTGCAGCCGGTTTTCGCGGCAATGCGTCCCGCCCATTCCAGTGCCTTGCCGCGCAGCGCCGCGTTACCGAGCAGGATCGCTGCGGTCTGGCCGCTGGTCAGCGCCTTGACGGCATCGGCGATGGCGCGGTCGTCGATGCGTGCGCGCGGCGCAGGCTCCTTCACCGTTGCCGGGCCGTCGGCCTCACCCCAGGCGGTGTCGGCAGGCAATATGAGTGTGGCGATCTGTCCCGGCGCAGTGCGCGCGGCTTCGACCGCCAGCGCGCCATCGGCAGCGATGGATTTAGCTGAATGCGAAGTCTTCACCCAGTCCGACATCGGCCGCGCCACGCCTTCGATGTCTGCGGTCAGCGGCGCATCATGTTTGATGTGGTAACTCGCGTGTTCGCCGACGACGTTGACGATGCCCGAGCGCGCTTTTTTTGCGTTGTGCAGATTCGCCAGCCCGTTGCCGAGTCCCGGTCCGAGATGCAGCAGCGTCGCCGCCGGTTTGCCGGCGACGCGGTAATAGCCGTCGGCCGCACCGGTGACCACGCCTTCGAACAGGCCAAGGATGCAGCGCACGCCTTCGACGCGATCGAGAGCAGAGACAAAATGCATTTCCGAGGTGCCGGGATTGGCGAAGCAGACATTGACATCGCCATTCAACAGCGTGCGCACCAGACTTTCCGCGCCGTTCATATAATGTCCTTTATAATCAGATACTTATAATTATTACACGGGAACCGTTGCGGCGCCGTGCACATCATGTGCAACGCCGTGCAGTGTAACGGCCCCGTTTACCCGCCACCAGCCACCAGCCGCGCAGCACCACATTCCGGACGCCTTGACGCTTCTGCGCATTCATCATTGAATCGGGGCTCACAAAAAAGGAACGCGAAATGCTGATCGTCGATTCACAGGTGCACATCTGGGGCGCCAACACACCGGAGCGGCCGTGGCCCGCGCGTGCCCATGCGCAGCGCGAGATTCCGCTGGGCCACGAGGAACTGCTGCGCGACATGGATGCCGCCGGCGTCGACCGCACGGTGCTGGTGCCGCCGTCGTGGGAGGGTGACCGCAACGATCTGGCGATCGCTGCAGCACAGTCGCACCCCGACCGTTTCGCCATCATGGGCCGCTTCAATCCGGAAGCGCCGGACGCGAAGACCGCAATCAAATCCTGGCTCAAGCAGCCGGGCATGCTCGGTATGCGTTTCGCTTTCCACATTCCCGTGCTGCAGGAGCCATTGGTCAACGGCAAGTTTGACTGGGTGTGGAGTGAAGCCGAGAAACTCGGCATCAGGCTGATGGTGCTGGTGCCGCAGAACTTCGTGCATGCCATCGACGCTGTCGCCGCGAAACATCCGGACCTGAAAATCATCATGGACCACATGGCGCTGTCCAGCGGCAAGCCCGAGGACGAAACCTTCCGCGATTTCGACAAGCTGCTGCCGATCGCCAAACGTCCCAACGTCGCGGTCAAGGCCAGCGCATTGCCGTGTTATCTGAAGGAGCCCTACCCCTTCAAAAAAATGCAGGGCTACGCGAAGCGCGCCTACGAAGCCTTCGGACCCAAGCGCCTGTTCTGGGGCAGCGACTGGTCGCGCTCGCCGGTGCCATACCGCGAGCACATCGACATGTGGCTGAAGGATGCGCCGTGGGTCAAAGAGGCCGACAAGGAATGGATCATGGGCCGCGGCGTGTGCGAGTGGCTGGGCTGGAAAATACCCTGAAGCAGAACCAGGGGCGGAACCGCGCGATCGCGCCGCCTGCGCAGCATCCAACGCAGGCTTTGAAGAGGTGAAGCCATGTTCCGTTTTGCCTGTTATGCCGCCGTGGTGTTTGCGATCTACTGGTTCGGTTTCCGCGGCGGCTGCATTGCAGACCTGCGGGCCGCGTGACCCCGATGCGGTAAACTGCGCTGCCGATGATTGAATCCCTGCTCCTCGCCGCCACCCGCATCCTCACTTTTCAGCAGCAGCAACTGCTGACCAACGCCAGCGGATTCTTCTTCAAGCGTGACAACCGGCTGTTCGTCGTCACCAGCCGCCACGTCATGCTCGACGAACCGAGCAGTCATTTCCCGGACCGCATCGAACTCGAACTCCATCTCGATCCGGACAACATGGCGCATTCGACCGGATATTCGATACCGCTTTACCGCGACGGCAACCGGCTATGGCGCGAAGGTCTCGACACGGCAGGCGCCATCGATGTTGCAGTCATCGAAATCGACCGCGCGGCCTTCCCCGAGTCCGCTGTCTACAGCGCGTTCACTCCGGGGCATTTGTACGGCCCCGACGACCAGATCGAGGTCGGCACGCGGTTGCTGGTGGTCGGCTTTCCGCTCGGCTTCCATGACACGCTGCACCACATGCCGGTGGCGCGGCGCGCGGCAATCGCTTCTTCATTCGGACTGCGTTTCCAGGGCATGGGCTACTTCCTCACCGACGCGCGCACGCATCGCGGCACCAGCGGCGCTCCGGTGGTCACACGAGTCGAGAGCGACTCACGCCTCGGCGATCTGCCGTGGATGCTGCTCGGCGTACATTCCTCGCGGCTTGATGTCGGCACCCGCGACCAGGAACTCGACGAGGCGCTGGGACTCAACTGCGCCTGGTACGCCGACATCCTGATGACGCTGACGGCTGACTGATTTGCATCGGCACGCCCTTAACTCCTTTCCACTTTTGCCGCAGCATTACCAGCATCCGCGATGACGCGTCCGGCGCCCTGCGCATCATTCGGTGTCGGCGGCGTCAGTCCCATCGATACGTAGATCTCGGTCAGCTTCTCGATGCCGAAATCGGCGGGCTTGACCCACTCCACCGGCACATAGACCAGTCCGCCGCCGATGGGCACCGGCGAAGTCGGCACCAGCACCGCAAAATAGCGGCGACCGTCGATGGTGACAGGTTCCGGGCTCGGTGCCAGCGCCAGCACCGCGACGCCGTCGCCGCCGAAAAAACACCACACCGCGCTCATGGTGCCGATGTTGCCCTGCTTCTTGTCGAGCAGACCGACAAAACCGCGGATGAAATCATAGAGGCTGCCCACCAGCGGCAATCGCCGCAGCGTGGCATCAATGACTTTCGACAGCGGCCCCCTGAGGCCGAGGCGCAGCGCCAGCCCCAGCAGGTAGATCGCCACCATCAGCACCAGCGTACCTGCCAGGTACGGCACAGTGGCTTCGGCGAAAAAGGTATAACCCAGCGCCGAGAAAAAATGTCCGATTTCGCTGTCCGGGCCCAGGTAATGGTTGAGCAGGCCGATCAGCCAGCCGAGCACGCCCAGGGTCAGCACCAGCGGCAGGAACACCACCAGCCCGGCGAGCCAGGTGGCGACGATGGAATCGAAACCGCGCTTGATGAACATGCAAGTGCACTCCGGGTTGATGGACGCAGTGCATGGTCACCAGATGCGGCGGCAGCGTCAAGCCCGGAGCGATCTGGTTTATGCTTGGGCAGCCCGGCAGCGGCTTCGTGAAACGCAAAGCGTGGAAAACACAAAATGAACGACCAACTGGCGGCAGCATTGTTCTGGCTGATTCTGCTGACACCGATCGGTGTGTTCGCACGCCAGATCCGGCAACTGCGCCGCGGCCTGCAGCGCAGATTGCGCGCCACCGTACTGTTCTTCGCCTTCTCAATGCTGCCCGTACTGGCTTTCGTCGCCTGCTTTCTGCTGCTGGTCGGCGCCGAGGAATTGACCGCACGCCCGCTGATCGGCGAGGGCTTCAGCAGGATGCTGCTGCCACTGGCGGTGATCAGCGTCGCGGAAGTCGTGCTCCTGACTCTGGTGTTCGGCATCGCCGCCCGCCTGCTGCCCGTACACAGCCATCCGACTGACTGAAACCCCTATCCAGAGGAAATCCATCGATGAGAAAACTGCTGATATTGGGCGCAAGCCACGCTATTGCGCTGGCCGCGGGCTTTGCCGGCGGCATCTACGCGCTGCCGATACTCACCGCGCCGCCGGCGCCTTCCGCCGCCGAAGTGCAGGCGCAGGCCGGCGCCGCGCAGTTCACCGGGCAGTTCCGCCGTGACCTCAAGGACAGCGACCTGCTCCACTGGGGCGAGGGCACGGTGGCGATCGGAAAACAGCGGATCGCGCTGACCGGAAAACTGGCGCTGGGGCCGGACTACAAACTCTACCTGTCGCCGGAGTTTGTCGAGACCGAGGCCGATTTCATGCGACTGAAACCGCGCATGGCGCGCGTCGGCGACGTCAAGACCTTCGACAATTTCATTGTCGCGGTTCCTGACGACATCGATCCTTCAGCCTACACTACGGTGATCGTTTGGTGCGAGTCCTTCGGCCAATTCATCACCGCGGCGAAATACCGCTGAACAGCGCCATGTCCGGAAACGTTTCCACCGTCGACGTGCTCGGTTTCTGGTTCGGCCACCAGAACGATGATGCCGCGACGGCGAAAGCCCAGGCCAGGCTGTGGTGGTCCAAGGACCCCGCAGTCGATGCGGATATCCGCACGCGTTTTGCCGCAGTGCTGCAGGCGACGGCATTCGGCAGGCACGACGAGTGGGCGGCAACTCCGCAGGGCAGGCTCGCGCTGATCATCCTGTTCGACCAGTTCCCGCGCAACATGCACCGCGGTTCGGCGCGCGCCTTCGCTTATGACGGCCTCGCGCGCCGACTGGCGCTGGAGGGCATTGCCGCTGGCGCCGACTGGACATTACGGCCGATCGAACGCGTGTTCTGCTACCTGCCGCTGGAACACTCGGAAAAGATCGCGCACCAGGACCAATGCGTGGAGCTGTTTCAACGCCTGGCCGACAGTGTAGCGCCGGCGCTGCGCGACACCTTCTCGGGCTACGTCGATTTCGCCGAACGCCACCGCACGATCATCCGCCGCTTCGGGCGATTCCCGCACCGCAATGCGGCACTGGGCCGGGCATCGACGGCGGAAGAAACGGAATTCCTGAAACAGCCTGGTTCGTCGTTCTAGGCCGGGACGTATTTACGGCAACTCCTCTACCTTCACCTGTACCCCGCTGCGCTCGCTGACCCTGCCGCTGCTGCGGCCAAGCAGCGCCGAGCGTTCGTCGCTGCGCGATTCGCCGATGCCGCCGAGGTCGATCCATTCGCCGAGCCGCCCCGATACCGTGGTCACCACGCGCTGTACATTGACCGTGCCGCGGCGCAGGTCGTCGAAAGACTCGCGCTGCGGATCGATGTCGAGCGTGACGACGTCGCCCTGGATCCGCGGCAGCACGTGGAAGCCGGTGCTGGCGTCGCGGTATTCGGTACTTTCGACGACGCGGTCGACGATCTGGCCGTTGACCACCGTGCGCACCACCTGGCGGTTGCGCACCGGCCGCGATTCGCCGGTGCGGATATAGGCGCTTTTGCCCTCGAGCACCTGGATGGTCTGGGTGCTGCTGTCGCGGCTGATCTGCTGCGAATCGATGATGCGCGCGCGCAGCCGGTCGTCGCCTTCGCGCAGCACCACGTTGCCGCCGGCGCGCGAGCCGCTGCCGGGAATGGTGACGCGGGCGTTGTCATTGCCAATGCTGCTCGAGAGCTCGGCCTCGCGCCGCTTGCGTTCGAGGTCGGCGTCCTGGCGCACGGTGATCAGCAGCCGCCGCGGCGGCGTATCGAGGCTCGCCAGTACCCGTTTGATCTGCGCCAGTTCCGCCGGCGTTGCCCGGATCACCAACTGGTTCTGGAAGTTGCTGACGCTGGATTCGCGTCCCAGCAGCTGCTGCACCATCGGCAGGATCTGCTCCCCCTTGCGGTATTTCAGTGGGACCACCTCAACCGTGGTCTGGGCCACGGCTGTGGCGGACACGGCGCAGGCCAGCAAAACCGCAGCGAACAGACAACGGCGTTTCTCGAAACGGGGCATGGTCGTTGTATAACGGCAAAAATGACACACAAGTTTACCTCTCAACCCAACCAAACCTCAAAAGATTTATCCTTTACAATCAAAATGTTATTGGATAAAGTTTGCCAATGTCGCGATATCTGGCCGCAATGCTGCTGACACTGCTGGGCGCCTGCGCTTCGGCGCCTGGCCCCGTCGCGCCATCACGGATCATCGTGCCCGACAGCAGCAGCGTGACGCCGGCACCGGGCGCGGGCCGGGAGTTTGCGCTGCGTGCACTGGGTTTCTTCGGTGTGCCGTACCGCTGGGGCGGGACGACGCCTGAACAGGGGTTCGACTGCAGCGGACTGATCCGCTACGTCTATGAGCAGATGACCGGACGCCCCCTGCCCTACAACGCCTACGGCCTCGCGCGTTTCGGCCGCACGGTCGACGATACGGAACTGCAGCCAGGCGACCTGGTGTTTTTCAATACGCTGCGTACGCCGTATTCCCACGTCGGCATCTACCTCGGCGAGGCGCGCTTCCTGCATGCGCCCAGCAGCGGCAGCACGGTGCAGATCGCCGACATGAACAACCGCTACTGGAATGCGCGTTACAACGGTGCGCGCC
The DNA here is from genome assembly GCA_049433545.1 of Burkholderiales bacterium. Classification (GTDB taxonomy): domain Bacteria; phylum Pseudomonadota; class Gammaproteobacteria; order Burkholderiales; family SG8-41. The sequence continues at coordinate 27,012 of JBMTEY010000016.1, forward strand.
GCCTGCCCATCTGAATCGCCCGGCGCACGATTCCGCCGCCGTTTGTGCCTGATCAAAACTTCTGCAGCCTGTGTGCGCTAACTTGGCGCCAGCCCATCACCGGGAGTATCAATACACGTCATCAACAATGATTCTCATTAGTATTGAAATTGAGAATAATTCTTGTTAGTATTCAGACAGTCGCTTACGCCAGTTTTGGTGAAATTTATTAAGTAATTGTTTTTAAAGGATATATTAAAAATGCGTCTTTCTGCACCCCTGCTGCTGGCCCTGGCCAGCCTGTTCGGTACCAGCGCCATCGCCCAGGAACTGAACCTCTATTCTTCGCGCCACTACCAGACCGACGAAGCGCTCTACAGCGGCTTCAGCAAGGCCACCGGCATCAAGCTCAACCGCATCGAAGCCGGTGAAGACCCGCTGATCCAGCGCATCCGCAACGAAGGTGCAGCCTCCCCCGCCGACATACTGGTGACCGTGGACGCCGGCCGCCTGTGGCGCGCCGAACAGCTGGGCCTGTTCCAGCCGGTCGAATCCAAGGTTCTCGCCGGACGCCTGCCCGCGCACATGCGCAATCCGAACAACCAGTGGTTCGGCTTTTCGGCGCGTGCGCGCGTGATCGTCTACAACAAGCTCACGGTGAAACCGGAAGATGTGCAGAACTACGAAGACCTCGCCGACCCGAAACTGAAGGGCAAGGTGTGCACGCGTTCGGGCAGCCATATCTACAACCTGTCATTGATGAGCGCGCTGATCGAACACCTGGGCGCAGCGAAGGCCGAGCAGTGGGCCAAAGGCGTGGTCGCCAATTTTGCGCGCGCGCCCAAGGGCGGTGACACCGACCAGATCCGCGCGGTGGCCGCCGGCGAATGCGGCGTGGCAATCGGTAACAGCTACTACTACGTGCGCCTGCTCAAGTCGAAAAAACCCGAGGACCAGAAAGTCATCGCCGCCACCGGCCTGGTCTGGCCCAACCAGAAAAGTTTCGGCACGCACATGAACGTCTCCGGCGCCGGTGTGGTGAAACATGCAAAAAACCGTGATGCGGCCGTCAAGTTCCTCGAATACCTGACCAGCGATGCAGCGCAGGGCTATTTCGCCAACGGCAACAACGAATGGCCGGTGGTCAAGGGCGCACCGCTCGACAACAAGGCGCTGGCCTCGCTGGGCACTTTCAAGATGGATACCCTGAACATCAGCGCGCTCGGCAAGAATCAGCCGGTGGCGCAGAAGATATTCGACAAGGTCGGTTACAAATAGACGGGCTTCATTGCCCGCTGGACGGCGCGGGCCTGAGGATCATCCGCGACAGCACGATCAACGGCAGCAGCCCCACCACGACGATGGTGAGCGCTGCCGTTGACGCTTCGTGCAGGCGTTCGTCGGAGGCGAGGTTGTAGGCCTGCACCGCCAGCGTGTCGAAATTGAAGGGCCGCATCACGAAGGTCGCCGGCAGCTCCTTCATCACATCGACGAACACCAGCAGTCCTGCCGACAGCGCGCTGCGCCACAGCAGCGGTGCATGCACCCGGCGCAGCGTCGCGCCCGGACCATAACCCAGCGAACGCGCGGCGTCGTCCATCGACGGCGTGATTTTCGACAGGCCCGCCTCCACCGCCTGCAGCGACACCGCGAAAAAACGCGCGAGGTAGGCGTAGACCAGTGCCGCGATGCCGCCGGTAAGTATCAGTCCCGGCGCGGTGCCGGTGACAGCCTCAATCCAGCCGCCGATGACATGATCGAGCCGCGTCACCGGGATCAGTACGCCCACCGCGATTACCGCGCCCGGCACCGCGTAGCCGAGGCCGGCGATCCGGTTGGCGCTGCGCACCAGTTTCGTCGGCGTGATGCGCGCGGCGTAACCGACGATCAGTGCCAGCGCGACCGCCAGCATCGCAGTAACCGCGCCCAGCGTCACCGTGTTGCGCGTCAGCGTGAAATAACGCGCGCCGAACTGGGCGTCGCCCGAAGTCAGCGCCATGTGCAGCATCACCCCTGCCGGCAGCAGGAAGCCGAACACCAGCGGCGTCACGCAGAACAGCATCGCCACCGCAGCGCGCAGGCCACGCAGATGGTAGACATTGCGCAACCGCTTGCGGTGCGAAGTCGTGTAGAAATTGGCACGGCGCCGGCTGACGCGTTCGAGCAGCAGCACCACGAACACGAAGCCGAGCAGGATCGCCGACAGCTGCGCGGCAGCAGCATGATCGCCCAGCGAGTACCAGGCGTGGAAAATTCCGGTGGTGAAGGTCTGCACGCCGAAATAGGCCACGGTGCCGTAATCGGCCAGCGCTTCCATCAGCGCCAGCGCGGCGCCGGCGACGATACCCGGCCGCGCCAGCGGCAGCGCGACCTTGCGGAAGGTGCGCCACGGGCCGTATCCGGAAACGCGCGCCACTTCGAGCATGCTGTCCGACTGCTCGAGGAAGGCGGCGCGGGCCAGCAGGTAGACATACGGGTACAGCACCAGCGACATCATCACGATCGCGCCGCCCAGTGAACGCACGTCGGGAAACCAGTACTCGTGCACGCCCCAGCCGGTCAGTTCGCGCAGCAGGCCCTGAACGGGCCCGGCGAACTGCAGCAGGTCGGTATAGGCATAAGCCATCACATAGGCCGGCATCGCCATCGGCAGCAGCAGCGCCCATTCGAACAGCGAGCGCCCCGGGAAGCGGCACATGGTGGTGATCCAGGCGGTGGTAACACC
>JBMTEY010000017.1:0-28289 GCA_049433545.1 Burkholderiales bacterium
TCGAGAAGGCGCACCCGGACGTGTTCAACGTGCTGCTGCAGGTGCTGGACGACGGGCGCATGACCGACGGCCAGGGGCGTACCGTCGACTTCAAGAATACGGTGATCGTGATGACCTCCAATCTCGGCTCGCAGATGATCCAGGGCATGCAGGGCGACGACTACCAGGTGGTCAAGCTGGCGGTGCTGGGCGAGGTGAAGACGCAGTTCCGGCCGGAATTCATCAACCGTATCGACGAGATCGTGGTGTTCCATGCACTCGACGAGAAGCACATCAAATCGATTGCACGCATCCAGATCGGATACCTGGAGAAACGCCTGGCGCAGATGGAAATGAAGCTCGAAGTGAGCGATGCCGCGTTGAAGGAAATCGCGGCTGCCGGTTTCGACCCGATCTACGGTGCGCGTCCGCTGAAGCGTGCGATCCAGTCGCAGATAGAGAATCCGCTGGCCAAGCTGATGCTGGAAGGCCGCTTCGGACCCAGGGATGTGGTGCGCGTGGATGCGAAAAAGGGCGGCATGAGCTTTGACAAGGCGGGAGTGACGGCAGCTGCGGCCTGATTAAGCGTTTGCATGACTGCCTTTACAGGCAGTCGGTCAGGTCCTTTGCGAGGAATCCGGTGCAAGTTTCTGTTTTTTCAACGACGCCGGAATTTTTTGGCGTCAGTGGAAAAAAATTGCCGACCAACCGTTGACGCTCGCCCGGGGCCGGCGTAAAAACATAATCAGAGTCGCGCAGCACTGTGCATCCGGTACCCGATGTGCAGCGTGCGAGATCCCGGGCGACCGTCCGGGTATCGCCTGTCACGGTTGCGGCCGCAAACTGCCGCCGGCGCAGCTCCGGAGTGGTGTGATGCCATTCATCAAAGGACGCCGCTCTATGGTGGCGCCAGGCCGGTCAACCCGGCCAAAACAAAGCCCCGCTCAATGCGGGGCTTTCCATTGGTGGTGAGAGCCTGTTTGCTCCGGATGTCATGGAGCCGCCTGGCGGGTTTTGACCGAGACCTCGGAATGCAGTGTCCGGTGTACCGGGCATTTGTCGGCGATTTCCATCAGTCGCGTGCGCTGCTCCGTGCTAAGGGCGCCGGTGAGGCTGATTTCGGGTTCGATTCGGTCCAGCCGGCCTTCCCGGGTTTCGCAGTCTGCACAATCGGCGGCATGGATTTTCCGGTGGCTGAGCCGGACGCTGACGCGTTCCAGCGGCCATTGCTTCTGGTCGGCGTACAGGCGCAGGGTCATCGAGGTGCAGGCGCCGAGTCCGGCGAGGAGAAAATCATAAGGCGAGGGACCGGTATCGGTGCCGCCGGAAGCCGTTGGTTCATCCGCTCGCAAACGATGCCGGCCGATGGTCACGGCCTGGGTGAATTTTCCTTCCCGCGTTTCGCTCACCGTCACCACCCCCGGTTCACCGGTTTCCGCCGCGCCAGCCTGCGCTGCCGTGGCGACGTAGCGGCTGGCCCAGGCTGCGAGCACGGCGGCGACATAGACGGCATCCTCCTTGCGCGTCAGCAGGTGATCGGCAGTGTCCAGCGATACAAAACTCTTGGGATGTTTGGCGGCGACGAAGATTTTTGCGGCGTTGTCGATGTCGACCGTGGCGTCGCGCGGCGAATGAAACACCAGCAGGGCCTTGCGCAGCGCGGCGATGTGCGCAGCATTGTTCTGGCTGGCGATGTCTTCGAGAAACTGTTTCTTGATGCGGAACCTGCGCCCGCCCAGATCGACTTCTGCCTCGCCCGCGGCCTCGATGTCCGGCGCCGCATTGTGCAGGAGATGGCGCACATGGCCGGGATCGAAGGGCGCACCTATGGTGGCTATGGCTGCCGCTTCCGGAACCTGCGTGGCTGCGGCGAGGACTGCGGCGCCGCCCAGGCTGTGCCCGATCATTACCCGGGGCGCCTGGTGATGCTCGCGCAACCAGTTCGCGGCGGCAACCAGGTCGGCAATGTTCGAGGTGAAATTGGTGTTGGCGAATTCGCCTTCGCTGCCCCCGAGTCCGGTGAAATCAAAACGCAGCACGCCGAAACCGCGTTCGACCAGCGCGGCGCTGATGCGTGTAGCGGCAAGAGTGTCTTTGGAACAGGTGAAGCAGTGTGCGAACAATGCATAGGAGGCTGCCGGTTGCTCCGGCAGGTCGAGTCGTGCCGCCAGCGGTGTGGCGAAAGCGCCGGAAATGTATGGCCTGTGTGTTCATGCGCTGCTCCATGGAGGGTGTCGGGGAGTGTCACGGCTGCCGCCGGGCGTCGCACGGCATGTCTGGTGGTATCATTGCACGCCTGCAATTAACACAGTATGTTCTGGAGAAAGTATATTGAAATCAAAAATTTACCTAAGATCCCTGGCGTTTGCCGCGGTCTGCGCCTTGATCCATGCGGCACCGGCAGCCGCGCAGGTTTATCCGGCGAAAACGGTACGCATGATCATCCCGTTTTCGGCCGGCGGGGCCGCCGATGTGCCGGGGCGCATCGTGATGCAGAGATTCTCCACGGTGCTCAAGCAGCAAGTCATCGTGGAAAACCGGCCCGGCGCCGGTTCGACGATAGGCGCCGATATCGCGGCAAAATCCGCGCCCGACGGCTACACCATTTTCATGATCAGCAACACGCATTTCGTCAGTGCGGCGCTGCATAAAAAACTGCCCTACGATTCTCTCGACGATTTCACCCCGGTCACGCAGATCACGAGCGCGCCGAACGTGCTGGTGGTGCACCCATCGTTGCCGGTGAAATCGGTCAGGGAACTGATCGCGCTGGCGAAGTCGCGTCCCGGCCAGATCGATTACGCATCTTCGGGCAACGGCAGCACCCAGCACCTGACCGGTGCGCTGTTTGCCAGCATGGCGGGCATCAAGCTGACACATATTCCCTACCGCGGCAGCGGGCCGGTGACGGCGGACCTGCTGGGCGGTCAGGTGATGCTGGCGTTTCCGGGCATCGCCGGCATGCTGCCGCATATCAGATCCGGCAAGCTGCGGCCGCTGGGCGTGACCGGTTCCCGGCGTTCCGCGGAACTGCCCGACGTTCCGACGGTCGCCGAGGCCGGCGTCAAGGGTTATGAAATGGTGGCCTGGTTCGGAGTTGCCGCACCCAAGGGGCTGCCGCGCGCCATCCAGATGAAACTGCACGCAGATCTGTTGCAGGTGCTGAAGACCCCGGAGATGAAGGCTGCGCTGCAGAAAGTCGGGCAGGAACCGGCGTGGCAGGATACGCCCGAACAATTCCTGGTTTTCATGAAGAATGAAGCCGCGAAATGGGCCCGGGTGGTCAAGGCCAGCGGGGCGGAAATCAGCTGACGCTGCAATGCGGCATGTGGTTCAGGAAACACGCAGCAGCGTGGTGTTTTTTGGTGCGTGGAATTGTTAACATGCGCCGGTAATCCATATCACCTGATCCATACCAATAACCAGGAGGAGAAACCGATGAAACAGGTTTTGTTGCAGGCCGGCGTCGCAGCTTTTGCGGCCACGCTGTCATTCAGCGCGGCGGCGGCCTATCCTGAGCGGCCGATTCGCATGCTCATTCCGTTTGCCGCCGGTGGTGCCACTGACGTGCCGGCGCGCATAGCCACGGCAAAGCTGGCCGAGCGGCTGGGCCAGCAGATCGTGGTCGACAACCGGCCGGGCCAGGGTGGTGCGCTGGGCACCGCCGTGGCTGCGAAAGCGGAGCCCGACGGTTATACGGTACTGATGACGGCCACACCGTTCGTGCTGAGCCCGCACATTTACCGGAAGCTGTCTTACAACCCGCTCAAGGATTTTGTGCCGGTGACGCAGTTCGGCGCGGCGCCCAACGTGCTCGTGGTGCATCCTTCGCTGGGCGCAAAGTCCGTCAAGGAAGTGATTGCGATGGCGAAAAGCCAGCCCGGCAAGCTCGACTGGGCGTCTTCGGGAACCGGTGGGTTCCAGCACCTATCAGGTGAACTGTTCATGACCATGGCCGGAGTCAAGGTCACGCACATTTCCTACAAGGGTAGCGGCGCTGCAACGGCGGACCTGCTCGGCGGGCAGGTGAAAATCGGCTTTCCAGGAATCGCCATTGCCCTGCAGCACCACAAGGCGGGGCGCCTGCGCGCGCTGGGCGTGACCACGGCGCAGCGTTCGCCGCAGATGCCTGACGTGCCCAGCATCTCCGAGGCCGGCCTGACCGGTTATGACGCCACGTTCTGGATGGGTCTGACGGTGCCTACCGGCACGCCGAAGGCAGTGATCGACAGGCTGCACCGGGAAACCACGGAGTTGCTGAAATCGCCGGACATCATCAGCGCGTTCCGCAGAGCGGGCACCGAGCCGGCGCCTTCCAATCCCGAGCAATTCCGCAAGTTCATCAATTCGGAATTCGCGAAATGGGGCAAGGTCATACGCGACGCCGGCATCAAGGCCAATTAAGGCTTCCGTTGCAGGTAAAAACGCCGCCCGCGGGCGGCGTTTTTATTGGTGGCGGCCGGAAACCTCAGGCCGCGCTGCGCCGGGGCCACATCGCCGCCAGTCCGTCGGCATCGGTGGCCGATATCGTGGTGCGGATCATGTAGCGCGGCTGGTCGCCGGGCCAGGGGCGGCCGCGATGCAGAGTTGCACGGTTGTCCCACATCACCACGTCACCCGTCTGCCAGTGATGCCGGTAAATTTCAGCAGGCTGCGTGGCAATTTCCATCAGTTCATCGATCAGTTGCAGCGCTTCCTGTTTTTGCATGCCGTCGATGCCGCAGGTATGCGAGGCGATGTAGAGGGCGTCCCGGCCGTTGACGGGGTTGCGCCAGCGCATGCGCCAAGCCACCGGTGGCATGGTCGAGCGCTCGCGTTCGGAGGCGAGATGAGGTGCGATCTTGCCGCGGGAGTGGGCGTAGTCGTGCCATGCGCAGGCGTCGTCCAGTCGGCGGCTCAAGGCAGCGGGCAGGCGCGCCCACGCCGAGCGCATCGATACAAATTCGGTTTCGCCGCCGCTGCTGGCGACGATGCGCGCGGAGAGCACGGAGGCCAGGGCGGGCGGCACCTTGAAGCAGCTGTCCGTATGCCACAACTGGTTGGCACGGGCGCGCAGTTCTTCCTTGTGACCGGGCGGCACCAGCGAGCCGTCGGGCTCGACGTTGGTCAGTATGCTGAACGGCGTACCTTCGCCGCGCGAGGCTGCCTTGGCGGTTTCGAGCGGGCCGAATTTCCGGGAGAACGCGACCTGCAGTTCGTCCGTGACCGGCTGGCCGCGGAACACCAGCACCGAATGTTCTTCGAAACCCGCGCGCACCGCCGCATAAACATCGTCGCTGGCGGCGACGTCTGCCATGCCGGCACCGCGCACTTCGGCGGCGAATCCCGGCCCCAGTGGCGCCAGCTCCATTGATCTGCTCCGTGTTCTGGCTGTCATATCGGATGATTCTACGCCGCGAACGCGGCAAATTGCGCCGGTGTCACGATCTGGAATGTCAGCGTGGCGTGATGCCGCGCCAGGTCGAGCAGGGCACGGTCGCGGGTCAGCAGCCAGTCTGCCCCGGCGCCGGCGGCGAGTTCGAGAAATTTCTGGTCGTCGGGATCGGCGCAACGCGGTAGCGTCGCACGACATACCGGCACTATCCTGCGCGCGATACTGCGGCATTGCGCGAGGCAGGTTTCGCGGGCGGACGCGTCCAGCGTCCAGTGCTGCAGCGGATAGGCGAGCACGCGCACCAGCTCTTCTTCGCATGCGTCGTCGATGAGAACTTCTGCGCGACCTTCGGCAACGGCTGCGCGCAGCGGCGTTATTTCCGGATTGCCGAACACCAGCCAGTCAAGCCAGACATTGGTGTCCAGCACCAGTCGCATGCGGGTCAGCCGGCGGTTGCAGTGCGGGGTTTCAGCGATTTCCAGGTCGACGTCGCATAGGCGATCATTTCACCCCTGTCGTCGACCAGTTCCGAACGCAGGAAGGAAATGCTGCGGCCGTGGCGAATGAAGCGTGCGGTGCAGGTCATCTGCCCGGATTTTGCCGCCTTTAGGTACTGCACTTTCATTTCCAGGGTGGTGCCGGCGCCGCTGGTCCGGTGCAGCAGGTGCCCCATCGAGATGTCGAGCACAAAAGCGCTGATGCCGCCGTGCAGCCCGCCCTGCGGATTGAACATGAAATCCTTGAGGTCGAATTCGATGCGGCATTCGTTGTCGCCGTAGGAGAGTTCCAGGCCGAACAGGCGGGCGAGGAAAAATTTTCCGAACTCCTGCTCATAGGTTTCAAGCGCGTGATCAAATGCGGCGCGGGCTGCTTGTTCATCCATCGCGGAAATTTCCGTTTCGTGAAAAGCCGCATGCTAACACTGCGGGAGGAGATTATTAGTGCTTCGCATGGCATGGCCGGAGCGGCTTTGTTATATTGCGGAAAAAAATTCATGTTTGTCCAAGGGAGAATCTGCGTATGCGTAGCGCCATGTTGTCCCGTTGCATGCCGGCGTTGCTGTTCATGCTGTTGCCGCTGGTGCAGGGTCATGCCCGGGCCCAGTCAGCCGACTGGAAACCCGAACGGGCGGTTGAACTGATTGTCGGCACCGCGCCGGGAGCTGCCCCGGACAAGACTGCGCGCGCGATTCAGCGCATCTGGCAGGCGCAGGGCATATTCGACGGCGCGCTGTCGGTCATCAACAAGCCGGGGGGCGGCAACCTGATCGCCTGGAATTACCTGAACCAGCATGCCGGCAACGGCCACTACCTGATGATCGGCAATCTCAACGTGCTGATCAGTCGTGCCCTCGGACGCAGCCCCCACGCGCGCACGGATTTCACCTGGGTGGCGACGCTGTTTGACGAATACTTTGCGGTGTCGGTGCGCGCAGACTCAGCGATAGTCAGCGGGCGCGACCTGGTCGCCAGGCTGCAGCAGGATCCGGGATCGGTGGCGATCGGCGTATCGACCTCGATCGGTGGCGCGAACCACCTGTCAGCGGCGCTGGCGCTGCAGCGTGCCGGCATCGATCCGCGCAAGGTCAGGTTCGTGGCGTTCAAGGGCAGTGCGGATTCCATCACTGCGCTGCTCGGCGGTCACGTCGACGCGGTATCGACAGCGGTCTCGGCAGCGGTGCCACATGTCAGCGGCGGGCGGCTGCGCACGGTGGCCGTGTCCGCGCCGCAGCGCTTGCCGGGAGCGCTGGCGAAGGCGCCGACCTGGGAAGAACAGGGCATCAAGGGCACGATGACCAATTTCCGCGCCATCATCGCGCCCAAGGGCGTCGATGCGGCGGCGGCACGGTTCTGGGAGCAGCGTTTCGAGCAGCTGGCCGGGCAGGATGAATGGAAGCAGGACCTCGCGCGCAACCTGTGGGTATGGAATTACCTCGATGCAGCCAAAACTTCCGCTGCGGTGACCGCTTATGCGGAAGAGGTGGAAACGCTGATCGGTAATCTGGGTTTGCGCAAATCGCGCTGAATTATTATAACTATTTAATCTAATTAATAATTTTATCACGCGGGCGGGATGCAATCCAGCGTTCCAGTTGCGCGGCAAAAGCCTGGCGATCCGCGTTGTTCAATGCCGGCGGTCCGCCGGTTTCAACGCCGCCGCTGCGCAGCGTGTCCATGAAATTGCGCATGGCCAGCAGTCCCTGCACGTTGTCGACCGTATAGAGTTCGCCGCGGGGATTGAGGGCGCTTGCGCCCTTGTCGACGACCGCTGCGGCCAAGGGGATGTCCGCTGTGATGACCAGGTCGCCGGCAGATGCGGCCGCGACGATGTGGTTGTCGGCAACGTCGAAACCGCGCGCCACCTGCACGGTGCGTATCCATGGTGAGCGAGGTACCTGCAGCGCCCGATTGGCGACGAGTATCAGCGGCAGCGCCGCGCGTTCAGCGGCGCGGTAGAGGATGTCCTTGATGACGCCGGGGCAGGCATCGGCGTCCACCCAGATGGGCATCGACGGTGCCGGGATCAATGTCCGGGCAGGTGAAACACCGACTTGTCCTGATCACCCAGTTGCGCCATCAAGCCGGTCTCCCATGCCAGGTACTGTTTCATGGCCTCGCGGTTTCCGGCGTGGCGGTCATGGACAAAGAACAGGTAATCGATGCACTCGCGGTCCGCTGGTATGTCCGCGGATGACGCTGCAGGAAAACCGGCCCCGGTCCATGCCGTGATGCCGCCTTCCAGCAGACGGACATCGCGGATGCCGGCATCCAGCAGTTCGGTGGCAGCCAACCGCGCGATGTCCGCGTCATCGGCAACCAGTACGACCGGAGTCTTCGCGCCCTGTACATCGCTGGCGATGCGCCTGCGGGTGCTCCAGCGGCTGCCGGGGATGTGTGACTTGCGATAAGCCATGCTGGGGCCGACATCGATGACCGTACACGATTTGTGTTCGATCAGGCTTTTGAGTTCGCCGGCACTGACCGGCGCCAGATCGGGCAAGGCCGGGGCCGCGGGCGGGTTGGCTGCGAGCCGGGCCTTGACGCCGTCCTCAAGCACATAGGCTTCGCAACCCAGCTGCAGTAGCCAGCTGGCGACCACCGGTGCGCGGATCATTTCGTCGCCGTCGATCAGCACGATGCGCGCTTTGCGCACGCCGACCCACTGGTCGGTGGCCTGGATCAGCTGGCCGCCGGGCGCATGCTGCGCACCGGGCAGGCTGCCTGCGGCGAATTCTTCAGGCGTGCGCACGTCGCAGAGGTATGTGGTGCGGTCCGTTTCGTCCAGCCATGCGCTGACGGTGGCGGCCGACACCGTTTGCACTTTGAAGCGCTGCATCAGTTGTTGCGCGGCCTGCTGCTGCGCCGGCAGTTTCGACGGGTCGATCGTCTCCGGATAACTGGCGGCCGAGCCGTATTCCAGCGGCAGGTCGGAGAGGTACCAGCCCTGGGTGCCGTTTTCCAGGGCATATACCGGATTGGGCACGCCGAAATTGATCAGCGTCTGCGCGCCGAGTATCGAACGCGTGCGCCCTGCGCAATTGACGATGATCTTGGTCTGCGGACTGCCGACCATGCTGGCGACGCGGTACGGCAATTCCGCGTTGGGGCAGCAGGTGCTGCCCGGAATGGTCATCTTGTGGTGCTCGTGTACAGGGCGCCCGTCGTAGAGCACAAAATCCTCTCCCGACTCGCGCATCTTCACCAGGTCCCCGGCGGTGATGCGCGGGGTGTTGTAGGCGTGTTCGACCAGTTCGCCGAAAAGCTTGCTCGGCACATTGACGCCTTTGAACAGCACGTAACCTGCGGCTTTCCAGCCTGCGGTGCCGCCCTCAAGCACGGCGAGGTCGGTGTATCCAGCTTCGGCGAGGCGTGCCGCGGCACGCCCGGCCACGCCGGAGCTGCCATCGTCGCAGAGCACGATGCGCACCGATTTGCGCGGCACCAGTGTGCTGATGCCGAGCTCCAGCCTGCTGTAGGGCAGCGGCGTCGCAAACAGCAGGTGGTCTTCGCCGAATTCGCCGTCTTCGCGGACGTCCAGCAACGCAATTTCGCCGCCGTCATGCAGTGCGTTCTGTAGCGCGGCTGGGGTTATGGTTGATGCCATGGCCATGTGCTCCTGATATCTACGGCAGTGATTATAGCGGTGGCGGACATCGCCTCAGCGGATCAGCAGGGGTACGCCGCTGGCGATCAGGATGGCACCGACCAGGCGCTTGAAGGCGGTGTCATTGAGATTGGCATGGATGTGGTTGCCGACCCACACCCCGACCAGCATGACCGGGACGGCGATCAGGCAGGCCAGCAGCGTTTCACGGTCATAACCGCCGACTGCGGCGTAACCGGCGCCGCGGAACAGGCCGAGCCCGAACAGGATGGCGGCAACGGTAGCCCGAAACGCCGCCTTTTCATATTTGAGCAGGTCCAGGTAAATGGCAAAAAACATGCCGGCCATGGAACCGAAAATGGTGCCGACGAAGCCGGCTGTCGTGCCTGCGGCCGGCGCTGCCAGCCACATCGGCGCCCTGAAGCCTGTCGCGGGCTTCCAGGTGAGCCACAATGAGTACAGGCCGTAGGCAATTACGAAGACACCGAGTGCGCGGGCCAGGGTGCTGGCGTCCAGGGTCTTGAAGAAATACAGGCCGATCAGCACGCCGGCCAGGCAGAACGGCATGATCCGCCACAGCGCCGGCCAGCGTACATGCCTGATGTTTTTGCGCAGGATCACGAACGAGGAGAGCAGGCCGAGAAACGTCACCATCGGCACGACGATCTTGAGTGACATGACCCAGGCCAGCAGCGGAACGGTAACTCCGCCGAAGCCGGCACTGCCGCGCACGGCGTAGGAAATGACGATGACGAACGCGAAGAATGCAAGCTCGGGCAGCGACAGCGCGTCCATCGCGTTTGCCCGGTTTTACTTGGCGGACTTGGCGGGAGGCGGCAGACCGCCGAGCAAGGCAGCGGTCGGTCGGGTGGAGCGTCCGCGTATGGACGGCGGTTTTGCTGCTGCGGTCGATGTCGCGGCGCCGGTGGCGGGTTCGTAGGGTTTGCTGAAATCGAAACCGTCGCTGGCGCGCGGTGCGGCAGCGCGCTGGACCGGCGCCGCTGCCTGCGCAGGAGCGGGCCGGGCCGGTGCCTCGTCCCGGCGCGATGCCCTGCGCGGTTCCCGGTCATGGCCGCGGCCCCCGGTCGTGAATTCGTCTGCGGATTTGCGCGGTATCGTCCGTTTCAGCAGTTTTTCGATGTCGGCCAGCAGGCGGTGTTCGTCTTCGCACACCAGCGAAATGGCCTCTCCGGGCAGTCCGGCACGACCGGTGCGGCCGATGCGATGTACGTAATCTTCCGGCGTATAGGGCAGTTCGTAGTTGATGACGAAGGGCAGCTCCGCAATGTCGATGCCGCGTGCCGCGATGTCGGTGGCGACCAGCACTGTGGCGCGGCCTTCCTTGAAGTCGTTCAGGGCCTGCTCGCGTTCGGCCTGGGTGCGGTCGCTGTGGATGGCCGTGGCATTGATGCCGTCGCGCACCAGTTCGCGGGCGAGTTTGTTGCAGTCGCGTTTCATACGCACGAACACCAGCACCTGCTTCATTTCGCGGATGCGGATCAGGCCGGCGAGCAGGGCCCGTTTGCGCGTGGCCGGAGTTTCATACACCTGATGCTCGACCAGATCCGCCGGTGCGTTGCGGCGGGCAACCTCGATCAGCAGCGGGCTGCGCAGCATCTGGTTGGCGAGTTTCTTGATTTCTTCCGAAAAAGTCGCCGAAAACAGCAGGCTCTGGCGTTGCGCCGGAATCAGCGCGAGTATGCGCCGGATGTCCGGCAGGAAACCCATGTCGAGCATGCGATCGGCTTCATCGAGCACCAGGATCTCGACCTGGCCCAGTGACACGCTCTTCTGCTGCACGTGGTCAAGCAGGCGGCCCGGGGTGGCGACCAGGATGTCGACGCCTTCGCGCAGCGCCTTGGTCTGCGGCGGCATGTCGACGCCGCCGTAGACGACTGTGGACCGGAGCTTGAGGTGTTTGCCGTAGTTGCGCACGCTGTCGGCCACCTGTGCCGCCAGTTCGCGCGTGGGCGTCAGCACCAGCGCGCGCACCGGGTGGCGCGCCGGAGAAGGGCTGGAATTGGCATAAGGCGCGAGCAGTTGCAGCATCGGCAGCGTGAAACCGGCGGTTTTTCCGGTGCCGGTTTGTGCACAACCCATGATGTCGCGGCGTTCCAGAACAGCCGGAATCGCCTTGGCCTGTATCGGCGTCGGTTCGCTGTAGCCTTCATCGGCCACGGCACGCTGCAGTTCGGCAATCAGGTTGAGGTCGGCAAAAGACATTAAACGGGCATTTGGATGGCGAAAATGGGTGACCACGGTACCGTCATGGCGCACGACAGGGGCGCGCAGAACTGCTGGACGGCGCCGGCAACGATGCCGGAAGTGGATATGGAGCTGGAAATCACGCGGGCGGAGTATAACGCGGCCGGCGCTGCAGGGCCAGCCGGGGGGCAAAATCTTCCATAAATTCAAAAATCTGGTAAATTGTGCCGGCATTCAGGCATGTTCATTTCAGGATGAAAATTGCGCGCCATGGACGGCAGTCTTCCTACCTACTCTGATCCGGCAGCAGTGAACCTGTTTCCGCTGATCCTGACGCTGGATACGCATGGCGTACCCCATCGCTGGATCAGCTGGCAGCATGCCTGTTATTACTATTCCAAGAACCAGGTGGCGTGGAGCATCGGAGCCCGCGCCTTTACCGTGCGCGGCGGGCTGAACCGCATTACCGGGGAGCGTTCGACGATCAGCGGCGCCAGCATCATCGCCATCAAGGGCAAGGCGATGGCGATGAAGTCGTTCAACCAGGTGCCGCCGCTGAACAACCGGGAATTGTTTCATCGCGATCGCCAGATCTGCGCGTATTGCGCCCACAGTTTTGCCGGCGCCCGGCTGACACGGGATCACATCGTGCCGTTCTCCAAGGGCGGCCGCGATACCTGGATGAACGTGGTAACGGCCTGCCGGTCATGCAATGAGCGCAAAAGCGACCGTACTCCCGAGGGAGCCGGCATGGAGCTGGTTTACCTGCCGTACGTGCCGAACCGGGCAGAGTACCTGATTCTCACCAACCGCCGCATCCTTGCGGATCAGATGGAATTTCTCGCGCAGCACGTGCCGGCCCAGAGCCGGCTGCACCAGCCGCGCTAAGCCTGCCGGCTGCTTATTTAGTGCGCAGTTCGCGCATGGCCGCCATGACTTCCTGGTCGGACGGCGGGCGCCGTTCCTTGAAGATCAGCCACAGCAATGCGCCATTGGTCAGTATGAACATGACCTCGATGTAGAGCAGCGTCTCGACGATGACATGCGCAGGTTTCTGGGCGAATATGAAAAAGAAACCCTCGAAAGTCGGGATCGCGGCCTTGGTCAGCGCGAATACCGATTCCATGGGCGGGAACAGCAGCATCAGCACCAGGTTGGCGCCAGTGAAAATCAATGATGCGTTCTGCAGGCCGAGTTTGCGGCGTGGTGCGCCGGCAGACTTGTCTCGTAACAACAGCCAGGCGATGGCGAGGTTGACCAGCACGACCACCAGTTCGATCACTAGCAGGTCGGTGTTGACGACGCTCAGCGGCGGTTTGGCGGCAATGAAGTGGAATCCGGAAAATACCGGAACTGCCGCGGATGCGATCGAAAACTGGTCGATCGGGGGGAACAGCGCAATCAGCAGCACATTGACGACGGCGACGGCCAGTGCAATGGCTTGATTCCGGTTCATTCCCGATCTCATCCCCGTTGTTTTACGCAGTCAGTATATAGCGGAATCAATTAAGGGGGACGTGACTGCGGGCATGCGCGGGCGATTAGCCTTCACAGCCTGGCTGGCGTCAGCGATGTTGATCTCATTCCGGGCTGCGCCTGCAGCAGGTGATTCATGTTGATATCGATGCACATCACGGGATTTTGTTATCATGCCGCCTGCCGCAGTTAATTATCTGATTTAATTGATTTTTATGCGCGTCGATTTGCATAGTCATTCCACATTTTCCGACGGACTGCTGAGTCCCGCCGATGTAGTCGAGCGCGCGGTGCAGCGTGGTGTCGATGTGCTGGCATTGACGGATCACGATGAAGTGAGCGGACTGGCCGCGGCGCGGGCGGCGGCCGCGCATTGGGGACTGCAACTGATTGATGGCGTGGAAATTTCCGTGTTGTGGCAGGACACCACGCTGCATATCGTCGGACTGGGCATAAACAGCACGCATGAACCGCTGGTCGACGGGCTGGCCGCGATCCGCACAGGGCGCGAACAGCGCGCCCGGCGTATTGCGCAAAGCCTGGCCGATGCCGGCATTCCCGGCAGCCTTGAGGGCGCCCGGCAGTTTGCGAAGAATCCTGAACTGGTAAGCCGTGCGCATTTCGCCCGCCATCTGGTAAGCGCGGGCCATGCGCGTGACACCAATGCCGTGTTCAGGAATTTCCTGACACCGGGCAAACCCGGGTATGTGCAGCACCAGTGGAGCCTGCTCGAGGATGCCGTGCGCTGGATTACCGGCAGCGGCGGCGTTGCGGTGATTGCCCATCCCGGACGTTATCCGCTGAACCAGCAGCAGTGCGAAAGTCTCCTGGATGAATTCAGGTCGCTGGGCGGAACCGGGCTGGAGGTCGTGACCGGATCACATGCGCCGTCGGAGTATGCGACCTGGGCACGTTATGCGCGGCGTTTTGGCCTTCGCGCTTCAGCCGGCTCGGATTTTCACGGACCCGGCGAAGGTTATCGCGATCTCGGCGACGTGCCCGTGCTGCCTGCCGGATGCGTGCCGGTATGGACCGAACTCGTATGCGGCACTGCCTGACCGTGCGCTGATCCCCGGCCGGGGCTCAGTATTTTTCGATCCATCCGCAGAACCCCCAGCCGCGCCTGATCAGGCGCGCTGCTGAAATCATCCGCTCCGGCGGCATCGTGATTTACCCGACCGATTCCTGTTATGCGCTGGGGTGCCACATCGGCGACAAGGCAGCAATGGAGCGCCTGCGTGTCATACGCGGTGTCGATGCCAGGCATCATTTCGCGCTGGTATGCCGCGACCTGTCGGAACTGGCAACCTATGCACGGGTGGATAACCGGCAATTCCGTCTGCTCAGGGCGACCACGCCGGGCAGTTACGTGTTTATCCTCGAGGCCACCCGCGAGTTGCCCAAGCGCTTACAGCATCCGAAGCGGCGCACGATCGGTCTGCGCATTCCGGACCACCCGGTCGTAGCGGCACTGCTGACGGAACTGGGGGAACCCATCCTGTCTTCAACGCTGCTGCTGCCCGGTGACGAGTTGCCGCATACCGATGCCGGGGAAATCCGCGGACGCCTGGAACACCAGGTAGATCTGATACTGGACGGCGGATCCTGCGGCATAGAACCGACCACGGTGGTCGACCTGACCGGCCCGGAGCCGGTGGTAACACGCAAGGGCAAGGGCAGCCTGGCGCCGCTGGGACTTTGAAAAAACCAATAAGAATCAGGGCGCTGCGACGCAATACCGGGCATGCGGTAGAATCCAGATAACTCAGCGCTGCCGCCCGTATAAATAACTTATTGTTTTTATTGAGTTTTATAACTGAATCTGGTGATGGCGGCTGCCTTCCTTCCAATTTTTCATGACCCTCGCAGATCCCCGTAATGTTTGAAAACCGCGTTTTATCCGGAATGCGCCCTACGGGCGCACTGCATTTCGGCCACTACCATGGCGTACTTAAAAACTGGATCAAGCTGCAGCACGAGCACCAGTGCCTGTTTTTTGTCGCCGACTGGCATGCCCTGACCACCCATTACGACGAACCGGGAACCATCGAGGACCATGCATGGAGCATGGTGGTCGACTGGCTGGCCGCCGGCGTGGATCCGGCGCAGGCCGTGCTGTTCATCCAGTCCAAGGTGCCAGAGCATGCGGAACTGCACCTGCTGCTGTCGATGATTACGCCGCTGTCCTGGCTGGAACGCGTGCCAACTTACAAGGACCAGCAGGAGAAACTAGCCGAAAAGGATCTCGCCACTTTCGGTTTTCTCGGTTATCCGCTGCTGCAAAGCGCCGATATCCTGATTTACCGGGCCAATCTCGTGCCGGTGGGTGAGGATCAGGTTCCGCACGTGGAGATCACCCGCGAGATTGCGCGCAGGTTCAACCACGTATTCGGTCGCGAACCGGGATTCGAGGAGAAGGCCGAGGCCGCGATCAAGAAGCTGGGTGCGCGTCGCGGCAAGCTCTACCGCAAGCTGCGCACTGATTATCTCGAGAAGGGCGATGGCGATGCGCTGGCCGCCGCCCGGGCGCTGCTGGAAGAGACCCAGAATCTGCCGCTGGGCGATCGCGAACGGCTATTCGGTTATATCGAGGGCGGCGGCAAGGTCATCCTCACGGAACCCAGGGCCTTGCTGACCGAAGCTTCCAGGATGCCGGGGCTGGATGGCCAAAAAATGTCAAAGTCGTACGACAATACAATTGCCTTGCGCGAGGCGCCGGAAAACGTATCAAGAAAGATCAAGACCATGCCGACAGATCCGGCGCGTATCAAGCGCACTGATCCCGGCGATCCCGACAAATGTCCGGTGTGGCAACTGCACCTGGTGTACTCGGACGAACCGAAGAAACAGTGGGTTCAGCAGGGTTGCCGCAGCGCGGGCATCGGTTGCCTTGAGTGCAAGCAGCCGGTGATCGATGCCATCATTGCAGAGCAGAAGCCGATGCGTGAGCGTGCGGAGCGTTATCTTGATGACCCGACGCTGGTGCGCAACATCATCGCCGATGGTTGCGAGAAGGCGCGCAAGCTGGCACAGGAGACGTTGCGCGATGTGCGCGAGGTGATGGGGCTCGACTATTCCTGATCCTGCCGCTGATACGGCGACAGGTGGGCTGCTTCTGCAGTTACTACATGCCGCCGGCGGGCATTACGACCATTTGCCGTTGCGGATGACACCGACCGCAATGCCTTCGATGTCCAGCGGGTCACGTTTCAGGTCGACGACGATCGGTTTGAATTCCGGATTTTCCGCGATCAGTTCCACGGTATTGCGGTTGCGCTGGATGCGTTTGACGGTGACCTCGTCATGCAGGCGAGCGACCACGATCTGCCCCGAGCGGAATTGCGTCGTCCGGTGCACGGCCAGCAAATCCCCTTCGAGTATGCCGGCATCGCGCATGCTCATGCCGCGTACCCGCAGCAGGTAATCGGCGGCGGGCTGAAAAAGGGCGGGGTCGATGCGGTAGCGCTGTTCGACATTCTGTTCGGCCAGCATGGGGCTGCCCGCGGCGACGCGACCGATGACCGGGAGAGTGGCCTGCTGGGTCAGGCGGATGCCGCGGGAAGCTCCTGAAGTCATCTCGATGACGCCTTTGCGTTCCAGTGCCCGCAAGTGGGTTTCGGCGGCGTTCGGAG
Source organism: Burkholderiales bacterium (assembly GCA_049433545.1). Classification (GTDB taxonomy): domain Bacteria; phylum Pseudomonadota; class Gammaproteobacteria; order Burkholderiales; family SG8-41. The sequence goes on from JBMTEY010000017.1 coordinate 16,771, forward strand.
AGCTGAATCCCATCGCTGCGCAGATTTCCGCTCGCGTGGGCGGGAAACCCGATTCTTCGACATGCGTTTCAATCAGCCGCAGGATTTCAACCTGGCGCGGGGTCAACGTTTTCAGATGGTCATCGTCCATGACTGTAATTATATACAGTTCATTTGTCCGCGCAAGCATCGCAGCTTTTCAAATCGATTTCCGTTCCGGATTGTTAATCATAAGTCAATGATTTTTAATAATTTTATGACCTGCATGCCATACATTGCATATGCCGGCGGAAATTGGACTAATGCGGATTTTTTGTTATACTTCAAAGTTCTGTAGAACAGATGGCGGGCGGCATGTGAGGGATGGGCGAATCGCCCATTTTTTGTTTGTGGCGCTGATTTGACATGGATTTGCAGGGTTTGCTTGAAAACACGCTGGCCGGTCTCGGCTACGAACTGGTCGATCTGGAGCGATCCGCCAAAGGGGCGTTGCTTCGCGTTTTCATCGACAAGCCCGGTGGCATCACGGTCGATGACTGTGCTTTGGTCAGCAATCATCTGAGCAGGGTTTTTGCGGTCGAGAACGTGGGTTACGACCGGCTGGAAGTGTCATCGCCCGGGCTCGACCGTCCATTGCGGACAGCGAAGGATTTTGCGCGGTTTGCGGGGCAAAAGGCACGCCTGAAGTTGCGCGTGCCGCTGGAAGGACAGCGCAATTTTGTCGGCGTGCTGCGGGACGCCGAGACGGGCAAGGTGGGTCTGGAGATCGACGGCAGGGTGCTGTCGCTGGACCTGGGCAACGTGGATAAGGCGCGGCTTTTGCCGACGCTTTGAGCGGGAGACGGATATGGGGCGTGAGATTCTGCTGCTGGTTGACGCGCTTGCGCGTGAAAAGAACGTCGACAAGGAAATCGTGTTCGGCGCGCTCGAACTCGCCCTGGCTTCGGCGGCCAAGAAAAAATTCACCGAGGATGTCGATGTGCGCGCCTCGGTTGACCGGGTCACTGGAGAGTTCTCTTTCTTCCGTCGCTGGGAAGTGGTGAAGAACGAGGAAATCGAAGTGCCTTCGCGGCAGTACAAGCTGCACGAAGCGCAGGAAGAAGACCCGGATTCCCAGATCGGTGACTTCATCGAGGAACCGCTGGAGGGCATGGAGGTCGGCCGCATCGGCGCCCAGACCGCCAAGCAGGTCATCGTGCAGAAAATCCGCGATGCCGAGCGCGAGCAGATTCTCAATGACTTCCTGGCGCGCAAGGAGCACCTGGTTACCGGCGTGATCAAGCGCATGGAGCGCGGCAACGCCATCGTCGAGTCCGGGCGCCTTGAGGCCATGCTGCCGCGGGACCAGATGATCCCCAAGGAAAATCTGCGTCTGGGCGACCGTGTGCGCGCCTTCGTCTGGAAAGTGGATCGCATGGCGCGGGGACCGCACTTGATACTGTCGCGGACTGCCCCTGAATTCATCGCCAGGCTGTTCGAACTGGAGGTGCCTGAGATCGAGGAAGGCCTGCTCGAGATCAAGGGCGCTGCGCGCGACCCCGGTTCGCGGGCCAAAATCGCCGTGCATTCCAAGGACGCACGCATAGATCCGATCGGCACCTGCGTCGGCATGCGCGGCTCGCGCGTGCAGGCCGTGACTGCCGAACTGGCTCAGGAACGTGTCGACATAGTGCTGTGGAATCCCGACCCGGCGCAGTTCGTGATCAATGCGCTGGCTCCTGCGGAAGTCAGCAGCATCGTGGTCGACGAAGAAAAGCACAGCATGGACATCGTCGTTGACGAAGAGAACCTGGCGCAGGCGATCGGTCGCAACGGGCAGAATGTCCGGCTGGCGGGCGAGTTGACCGGCTGGGAACTGAACCTGATGACCGAAGTCGACGCGCAGAAGAAAAACGAAGAGGAAACCTCGCGCACACGCTCCGAATTCATGGAAAAGCTGGACGTCGACGAGGAGGTCGCAGAAATTCTCGTGCAGGAAGGGTTTTCCACGCTCGAAGAAGTGGCTTATGTGCCGCTGACTGAGATGCTGGAAATCGAGGCTTTCGACGAAGCTACCGTCAACGAGTTGCGTAGCCGGGCGCGCAACGCCCTGCTGACCCAGGCGATTGCCAGCGAGGAAAAAGTCGAGCACGACATCGAAGATCTGATGAAAGTCGAAGGCATGGACAACGATACCGCCCGCCTGCTGGCGTCCAAGGGCATTGCCACGCAGGAAGATCTGGCGGATTACGCCACTGACGATCTTGTCGAACTGACTGAACTGGATGAAGAGCGCGCGAAAACACTGATCATGGCTGCCCGAGCCCCGTGGTTTGCCGAAACCAACGCATGACATTGCAAAAGTAACGATCAATGGCCCAGATCAAAGTCAAGGAATTCGCCAAGGAGCTTGGCGTGCAACCGGAACTGCTCATCGAGCAGTTGCAGGCTGCCGGCGTGAAAAAAGCATTGACCGGCGAGACGGGGTTGACGGAGAAGGACAAGACCCAGCTCCTGGATCACCTGCGCGAAGCGCATGGCGCCAAGGAGGCAAAGCAGAAAATCACGCTCACGCGCCGTCAGACGACCGAGATCAAGAAGGCTGATTCCACTACGGGCAAGGCAAGGACGATCCAGGTCGAGGTGCGCAAGAAACGCGTGCTGGTCAAACGCGAAGCTGCAGAGCCTGAAAAAACCGAGGAACCGCCGAAGCCGCTGATCGATGCGGCGGAGCTCGCGACACGTGAGGCAGAAGCGAAGCAGCAAGCGGAACTCGCTGCACGCCAGGCGGAGGATGCGGCGAAGAAGCAGGAGCGCCGCAAGAAGGCCCAGGTTGCAGCGGAAGCCGCGGCTGAATCGACAACGGCGAAAGCCGAGCCTGCAGCTGCTGCGGCTGCAGAACCTGCTGCAGTTGTTGAGGGCACGATACACAAGCCCGCCGTGCCCGTCGGAGATGCGGCGGCCAAACCCAAGAAGAGCGCAAAAAAACCGGCCAAGCAGGTGGTCTGGCAGGATCCCACGGCACGCAAACGCAACATCAAGACGCGGGGTGATGCGTCGGGTGGCCTGGGCTGGCGTGAGCGCAAGGTTCACCGCACGACCCACAAACAGGAATCCGACCAGCAGCACGGCTTTATCGCACCGACCGAACCGCTGGTGCGCGAGGTCATGGTTCCGGAAACCATCACCGTGGCCGAGCTTGCCCACAAAATGTCGGTCAAGGCGGCGGAACTCATCAAGACCCTAATGAAGCTGGGCACCATGGCCACCATCAACCAGGTGCTGGATCAGGATACGGCCATTATCCTGGTGGAGGAAATGGGGCATGTCGCGAAGCGGGCCAAACTCGACGAGCCCGATGCCTTCCTCGAGGAATCGGCACAGCATGCGGAGATCAAGGCCGAGCCGCGCGCGCCGGTTGTTACCGTCATGGGCCATGTGGATCACGGCAAGACATCGCTGCTGGACTATATCCGCCGCAGCCGGGTCGCCAGCGGCGAAGCCGGCGGCATTACCCAGCACATAGGCGCGTACCATGTCGAAACGCCGCGTGGCATGATTACTTTCCTTGACACCCCGGGCCACGAAGCCTTTACCGCGATGCGAGCCCGTGGCGCCAAAGTTACGGATCTGGTCATCCTGGTGGTTGCCGCCGACGACGGCGTCATGCCCCAGACCGAGGAGGCGATCCACCATGCCAAGGCCGGCCAGGTGCCGATCATCGTTGCACTGAACAAGATAGACAAACCTGAGGCGAATCCGGAGCGCGTCAAGCAGGATCTGGCATCACGCGAAGTCGTGCCTGAAGAATGGGGAGGCGACACGATGTTCGTCGAAGTTTCCGCCAAGACCGGGCAGGGCATAGACAGCTTGCTGGAGAGGGTGCTGCTGCAGGCCGAGGTGCTGGAACTGAAGACGCCGCGCGATGCGCCGGCGAAAGGCATAGTCGTCGAATCAAGGCTCGACAAGGGCCGCGGCCCCGTGGCGACGGTGCTGGTGCAGTCCGGCACCCTGAAACGCGGCGACATCGTTCTTGCCGGTGCGGTATTCGGCCGCGTGCGCGCGCTGCTGGACGAGGCAGGCAAGACCATAGAATCCGCGGGCCCTTCGATTCCTGTCGAGGTGCTGGGCCTGTCCGATGTGCCTGCTGCCGGCGCCGAGGTGATGGTTCTGGGCGACGAACGCAAGGCGCGCGAAATTGCGCTGTTCCGCCAGGGCAAGTACCGCGACGTCAAGCTGGCCAAGCAGCAGGCGGCCAAGCTCGAGAACATTTTCGAACAGATGGGCGAGGGCGAGGTAAAAACGCTGTCGTTGATCATCAAGGCTGACGTGCAGGGTTCATTCGAGGGTCTGGCGCACGCGCTGGGCAAGCTGTCGACCGACGAAGTGAAGGTGAATATCGTGCATTCCGCCGTCGGCGGCATTACCGAATCCGACGTCAACCTCGCGCTTGCATCGAAGGCGGTCATCATCGGGTTCAACACCCGCGCCGACGGCATGGCCCGCAAGCTGGCCGAAAGCAACGGGGTCGATATCCGTTATTACAACGTGATTTACGATGCAGTCGATGAAATCAAGGCCGCGCTTACCGGCATGCTGTCGCCGGAGCGCAAGGAAAACGCGGTGGGCCTGGTGGAAATACGCCAGGTATTCCGGATTTCCAAGATCGGTGCTGTCGCCGGATGTTACGTACTGGAAGGTCTGGTACGCCGTGGATCTAAAGTGCGCCTGCTTCGCGACAACGTGGTGATTCACGAAGGCGAACTCGACTCCCTGAAGCGTTTCAAGGACGACGTGCGCGAGGTCAAGGCCGGATTCGAATGCGGCCTGTCCCTCAAAGGCTTTAATGACATCAAGGAAGGCGACCAGCTTGAGGTCTTTGAGGTCGTCGAAGTCGCGAGGACTTTGTAACGCAGTTCCGGACTACCGTCCGGACCGGCCGCTTGCGGCCGGCTGCAGATGGGGTGTCGCATGCCTAAAGATTTTCCCCGCGGACGTCGCATCGCCGACCAGATTCAGCGTGAACTGTCGGAAATCATCCGGCTCGAGCTCAAGGATCCGCGCATCGACCTGGTCACCATCACCGACGTCGAGGTGACACAGGACAACGCCCATGCCAAGGTTTTTTTTACCTCTCTGGGCGAACCTGTGCAGCAGGAGGCCGCAACCAGGGCGCTGGAGCATGCTGCCGGTTTCCTGCGCAGCACACTGGCGAAACGCATAAAACTGCGCACCGTTCCCCAACTGCACTTTCATTACGATGTTTCGGTCGAGCGCGGCGTGCGGCTGTCCAAACTGATAGACGCTGCTGTGGCCGGGGCATCATCCGATGACAAAAAACGATCGTGACCGGGTCCGGCCGCACGCGCAATGCCGTTGACGGGGTGCTGTTGCTGAACAAGCCGCGGGGGCTGAGTTCCCAGCAGGCGGTTTCGCAGGTCAAGCGCCTGTTTGCGGCGCGCAAAGCGGGGCACACTGGAACACTGGATCCCATGGCCGACGGCCTGCTGCCTGTGGGTCTGGGCGAGGCGACCAAGTTTACGCAGTACGTGCTGGATGCCGACAAGTGCTACCTGGCAACACTGGGCCTGGGGGTTACGACCAGCAGCGGGGATGCGGAGGGGGAAATCATCGCGCAACACCCGGTAGCGGTTTCAGTGGCGGCCGTTGCCGGGGTTTTGCGGCGCTTCACGGGAGAGCAAGTGCAGACCCCGCCGATGTATTCGGCGGTCAAAATCGACGGCAAGCCGCTTTATGCCTATGCACGTGCCGGCATCCAGGTCGAACGCAAATCCCGTGTCGTCAGTATCAATGAATTGCAACTAATTGATTTTATTGATAAAAAACTGATTCTGCGAGTTGCCTGCAGCAAGGGCACATACATTCGTGTGCTGGCGGAAGACATCGGTGCCGCTCTGGGCTGTGGCGCGCACCTGACGGCATTGACCCGGGAATCGGCAGGGCCGTTCCGGCTGGCAGAGGCCAGCAGTCTGGCCGAGCTTGAAGCCATGGACATGACAGGGCGCATGGCAAGGCTGTTGCCGCCGGAAACCTTTGCCAGCAGTCTGCCGCGGCACGATCTAGATGCAGGAACGCAGCAGCAGCTCGGGTGCGGGCAGACTATTGCGGCGACCGGGGTGGCACCGGGCCTGTATCGCCTCTACGGCGTTGCTGGCGAATTTGTCGGGGTCGGCGAAGTGGCGGATTCGATGCTGCGCCCCCGTCGCCTGGTAGCTCTTTCAACGGGTCTGCCCGACAGCCCAATTAACTTGAGTAATCCGGCTGTTACAGGGTAGAATAGCGCGATTTTTCGTTGGAGACAGAACATGGCTGTGACCACCGCCCAAAAGGCGCAGGTATTGCAAGATTTTCAGCGCGCCAAGGGCGACACTGGTTCGCCCGAAGTGCAGGTTGCGCTGCTGACCGCGCGCATCACCGATCTGACCGAACATTTCAAGGCGCATACCAAGGACCATCACTCGCGCCGCGGCCTGCTGCGCATGGTCAGCAAGCGGCGCAAACTGCTGGATTACCTGAAAAGAACCAAGGCCGAGCAATACAAGGCGCTGATCGAGCGTCTGGGCCTGCGCAAGTAATCTGCTGGCATGCGAGCATTGTTTGCCAGCTTTTTTGACCGGTCCGCAGGGCTGCCCGGTCGGGCACCGGCGCTGGAGGGCGCCGGCTGCTAGTCTGCATGGATCCTCCCGAAGACCGCGTGTGCGGTCTTTTTTGTTTCTGAGAAAAGGAAAAACATTTTGAATCCGGTAAAAAAATCGTTGATGTGGGGTCGCCACCAGCTGACGCTGGAGACCGGCGAAATTGCGCGCCAGGCTTCGGGCGCGGTCGTAGTGACGATGGAAGATACGGTGGTGCTGGTGACTGTCGTCGGCGCACGCAATGCCAAGCCGGGACAGGACTTCTTCCCGCTGACCGTCGACTACCAGGAACGCACTTATGCCGCCGGCAAGATTCCCGGCGGATTTTTCCGCCGCGAAGGCCGTCCGTCGGAGAAGGAAATCCTGACTTGCCGACTGATCGACCGTCCGATCCGTCCGCTGTTCCCCGAAGGCTACAACAGCGAAGTGCAGATCGTCGCCACAGTGATGTCCTCGAACAATGAAATTGATTCCGATATTCCGGCGATGGTCGGTGCCTCGGCCGCACTGGCCCTGTCGGGCATGCCGTTCGGCGGTCCGATCGGTGCGGCCCGCGTGGGTTATGCCAACGGCCAGTACATCCTCAACCCGACGCAGACCGAGCTTAAAACCTCGCAACTTGACCTGGTGGTCGCCGGCACGCAGCAGGCCGTGCTGATGGTCGAATCCGAAGCCCAGCAACTGCCCGAGGACGTGATGCTCGGCGCCGTGGTCTACGGGCACGAGCAGATGCAGGCCGTGATCAATGCGATCAACGAAATGGTCGATGAAATCGGTGTGCCCGAGTGGAACTGGACGGAACCGCAGAAGGACGAAGCGCTGATTGCACGCATCGTACAGGCGGGCGAAGCCGATTTGCGCCAGGCCTACCAGATCAAGCAGAAGCAGGCGCGCACCGTCCGTCTCAAGGAGATCAGCGCCAAGGTCGTCGCGGAAGTGCTGCCGGCCGATGCAACCCCGGACCAGATCAACAACGTCAAGAATGAACTGGGCAACTTGGAAGCGAAAATCGTCCGCAACCAGATCCTCGACGGCGAGCCGCGCATCGACGGGCGCGACACCCGCACCGTGCGTCCGATCACCATCCGCACCGGTGTGCTGCCGCGCACCCACGGCTCGGCGCTGTTCACCCGCGGCGAGACTCAGGCGATCGTGGTAGCCACGCTCGGCACTTCGCGCGACGAGCAGATCATCGACGCCCTGCAAGGCGAGTACCGCGACCGCTTCATGCTGCATTACAATTTCCCGCCGTATTCAACCGGTGAAACCGGCCGTGTCGGTTCGCCCAAGCGTCGCGAGATCGGTCACGGCCGCCTTGCCAAGCGCGCGCTGGTCGCAGTGCTGCCGTCAGCGGAAGAATTCGCCTACTCGATCCGCGTGGTTTCGGAAATCACCGAATCCAACGGATCAAGCTCGATGGCATCGGTTTGCGGCGGCTGCCTGTCGCTGATGGATGCCGGTGTGCCGTTGAAGGCGCAGGTGGCGGGTATAGCGATGGGCCTGATCAAGGAAGGCAACCGGTTTGCCGTGCTTTCCGACATCCTCGGCGACGAGGATCATCTCGGCGACATGGATTTCAAGGTTGCTGGCACCGAAAACGGCGTAACCGCGCTGCAGATGGACATCAAGATCACCGGCATCACCAAGGAAATCATGCATGCCGCGCTGGTCCAGGCGCGCGAAGGCCGCCTGCACATCCTCGAGAAAATGCGCAGCGCGATCGATGCGCCGCGTACCGAACTCTCGGCATGGGCGCCGCGCATGATCACGATGAAGATCAAGCCGGAAAAAATCCGCGACGTCATCGGCAAGGGTGGCGCAGTCATTCGCGCGATCACCGAGGAAACCGGCACCACCATCGATATCCAGGATGACGGCACCGTGGTCATTGCCTGCGTTTCATCGGAAGGCGGCGAGAATGCCCGCAAGCGCATCGCGGAACTGACCGCGGATGTCGAAGTCGGCCGCATTTACGACGGCACAGTGCTGAAGCTGCTTGATTTCGGCGCGATCGTCAGCGTGCTGCCCGGCCGCGACGGTTTGCTGCATATTTCGCAAATCGCCAACGAACGGGTCAACAGCGTGGCTGATCACCTCAAGGAAGGCCAGGCAGTACGCGTCAAGGTCATCGAGGCCGATGAAAAGGGACGCTTGCGCCTGTCGATGAAGGCGGTTGCCGCGGCAGAAGCGGAAGTCCAGCCGGCACAGGCGCAGTAACCTGCAGCGAAGTGCAAAAAACGAGGGGGCCGGAAGGCCCCCTCGTTTTTTCATGGATCACCCTGGTTACTTGGCGACCTGGCGCTCCCGCAATTCGTCCAGCGTCTTGCAGTCTATGCAGAGCGTTGCGGTGGGACGCGCTTCCAGGCGTTTCAGGCCGATTTCGACGCCGCATGAATCACAATAGCCGTAATCCTTGGCACTGATGCGGCCTATCGTTTCGTCGATTTTCTTGATCAGCTTGCGTTCCCGGTCGCGATTGCGCAGTTCCAGCGACATGTCGGATTCCTGGCTGGCGCGGTCGTTGGGGTCGGCGAATATGGTGGCTTCGTCCTGCATCGTGTGCACGGTACGGTCTATGTCCTGCGAGAGCTCGCGCTTCATTTCCTCGAGCATTTTCTTGAAATGCGCCAGCTGCCGCGCATTCATGTATTCCTCTTTGCCCTTGGGCTTGTAGGCGGGGTAATTCTTGAGTATTTCGGTGGCCATGAGGGGCTGTCTGTGCGTAAAAAAGAAGCTTTAATAGCAGAATTCGATACCCGTCGCAAGCAAACCAGGGGCGGCAAACACGGGCGCAGAATTGACGCTCGCGTAAGGGGTGGCGTATATTACGCCCCTTCGGTTTCGGCAGGGAACTTCCGGCATGCCGGCTTGCTTGTGCCCGTAGCTCAACCGGATAGAGCACCGGCCTTCTAAGCCGGGGGTTGTGGGTTCGAGTCCCGCCGGGCGCGCCACAGGTTGCTTGAACCAGCAGTGTTTCAGTGGTGGCTGTAGCTCAGTTGGTAGAGTCCCGGATTGTGATTCCGGTTGTCGTGGGTTCGAGTCCCATCAGCCACCCCATCATCCCCCAGCAGGCCTGTTGCAGCAACGCCGTCAGCCCTTGGCGCGCAAAAGACGCTGCTGTTCACGACGCCATTCCTTGTCCTTCTCCGTCGCACGCTTGTCATGCTGCTTCTTGCCCTTGGCCAGGCCGATTTCAAGCTTGATCCTTCCCTTTGCAAAATGGAAGTCCAGGGGCACCAGGGTGTATCCGGCGCGTTCCACGCTGCCGATCAGCCGGGTGATCTCCTCGGCATGCAGCAGCAGCTTGCGCGTGCGTACCGGGTCGGGCTGCACGTGTGTGGACGCCGTCGGCAGGGGGCTGATATGGCAGCCGATAAGGAACAATTCGGAATTGCTGACGATGACGTAGGCTTCCTTGAGCTGCGAGCGTCCGGACCGTATCGCTTTTACTTCCCAGCCTTCAAGGGCGATGCCCGCCTCGAAGCGCTGTTCGATAAAATAATCGTGAAATGCCTTTTTGTTCTGAACGATACTCATTGCGGGATTCATCCGTGACAAGGCGTATTCTACCCGGGTCGCCCGCCGTCACCGCCGGGCTCGGGAGAGCTTGATGGCCGTGGTGTCGAAATCGGCCCTGGTCCAGTACAGCGCGGAGCAGATGTTCGGGCTGGTGGATGCGGTCGAGCGCTACCCTGAATTCCTGCCGTGGTGCAGCGGGACGACTGTCAGTTACCGTGATGAGCTCATTACTCGCGCCACCATCCACATCAGTTACCGCGGCATCAGGCAGAGTTTCTCGACGGAAAACCGCAAGCAGGCACCCGAATCCATGACCATGCATCTGGTCGATGGTCCGTTCCGCAAGCTTGATGGGGACTGGCGCCTGACTCCGCTGGGCGAGGACGGCTGCAAGGTCGATTTCCGTCTGCAGTATGAATTTTCCAGCATGCTGCTGGAAAAAGTCATAGGCCCGGTGTTCGGTTACATCGCGGGCACCATGGTCGAGGCCTTCCTGAAACGTGCCGATCGCTTGTACGGTTCTTCATGAAAATATCCGTTGTATATGCATTGCCCCGGCGGCAGACGGTAATAGATCTTGATCTGCCCGAGGGCGCCTCGGCAAGAGATGCGCTGGAGCGCTGCCGAGACCTGCCGGAATTCAGCGATGTTTCGCTGATGGCGCTGCCTGTAGGCATTTACGGCAGCGAGGTTTCGCCTGATAGAGTGCTGCAGTCGGGGGACCGTCTGGAGATTTACCGCCCGCTGCTGGTTGATCCCAAGGAGGCGCGGCGCAAACGCACGGCCAAAAAACCGCCGCGCTGACTACTTGCAGTTGACGTCAACTGCGCGCTGGGCGCGCGCAATTTCGGCCGGGCGATCGGCATCCTCGAGAAAAACGCGTTCGCCGGTTTTCGGATCATTGTTGACGATGCGCTGTCCGGTCTGCAGGCTGCGCAGGTAGGCCTGCGCGCTGTCGCAGTTCTGTTTGCGGTCGGCGTTTTCCTGGGACTTTTCCTCGGATTTTTTCGCTGCTTCCTGCTGCTCGAGCCGGCGTTTGCGGAATTCCGCATCACGTTCGGCCAGGGATTTCTGCTGGCCGGCGGAAGCGGCACCGGGGTTGTTGCGGATCCCGGTGGATTCAGCCTTGGTGCCCGGGGGGCAGGCGGTGGCGAATTCCACGCGCCCGCCGGCGCCTATGCATTTGAGGATTTGCGCCTGTGCAGTCGCCGGCAGCAAGGCCATGGCCAGAATGACAAGAAGGTTTCTCATAATCAGTGCCTGATCCGGGTTGATGGCGCGGGACCCTGCGGTGTCCGCGGTTGCGACTGGCCTGAAAATAGCCAGTTTGCCAGCCGCCGTCAATGGACTAACGCCCTGATCGGTTTACCGTTTACGGCCCAGCGC
>JBMTEY010000018.1:0-27110 GCA_049433545.1 Burkholderiales bacterium
GCAAACGCCTTCATAATGAGTCACATATTAGGTATATTTGATGTTTACCACAAGACAACTTGCCGCCGGGCAACAGTCTACCCGCCGTTAATGATTCCAGACGACCCTGCATTGACCGTTTGCGCTCGGGGTCTGTCACGCCGGTTCAACAGCCACATTGCCGTCGATGCGCTTGATCTCGACCTCAGGCGCGGCGAAATACTCGGCCTGCTCGGGCCCAACGGCGCCGGAAAAACCACCACCATGCAGATGCTGACCGGCAATCTCGCCCCCAGCGCGGGCGAAATCCGCATCTGCTCATTCGACCTGCTGGAAGTCCCGGCCCGCGCCAAGGCCTGCATCGGTTACCTGCCGGAAACCCCGCCGCTGTACCGGGAATTGAACGTCGGCGAATACCTGCACCTCGCGGCGCGCCTGCACCGCGTCGCCGGAAACCGCCGCGATGCGGCCGTGGCGCAGGTCATCCGGCGTTGCGGCCTGAAGGAAGTCTCCCGCAAACTGATCGGCTCGCTGTCGAAGGGCTACCAGCAGCGCGTCGGCATCGCCCAGGCCATCGTGCACGAACCCGACATCATCATCCTCGACGAACCGACCGTGGGACTCGATCCCAACCAGATCCTCGAGATCCGCGCGCTGATCCGCGAACTCGGAGAAAAACACAGCGTCATCCTGTCCACGCACATACTGCAGGAAGTCGAAGCGGTCTGCGACCGCGTGCAGATCATGCACCACGGCAAAATGGTGTTCAGCGACACGGTGGCCGGCCTGCGCGCAACCCACAACGGCCGCTCCGTCAACATCATCCTGCGCCAGCCGCCGGCGATCGCGGTACTGCGCGACATCGCGGGCATCGAGTCCGTTGACGACGAAGGCGCCGGCCGTTTCCGCATCCGTTTCGCGCCAGGCGCGGATCCGACCGCGACGCTGGTCGGTCGCGCCGGCACCGAAAACTGGGGGTTGCAGCAGCTTGCTCCGGCGCAGACCAGTCTCGAGGAAGTTTTCGTGCAACTGACCAGGGACGAGGTGGCGCAATGATCTTCACCATCGCCGGCAAGGAGCTGCGCTCGCTGTTTGCCTCACCCTTGGCATGGCTGGTGCTGACGGTAGTGCAGGTCATACTCGGTTACGGGTTCCTGAAACGGCTCGATGATTTCCTGCAGATCCAGTCGCAACTCGCGCGGCTGGCCAGTCCGCCGGGAGTGACTGAACTGGTGGCCGCGCCGACCTACGCCACGGCGGCCGCCGTGCTGCTGTTTGCGGTACCTTTGCTCGCCATGCGCATGATCGCCGAGGAACGCCGCAACCAGACCATGACGCTGCTGCTTTCGGCACCGATATCGATGACCGAAATCGTCATCGGCAAATTCGTCGGGCTGACCGCGTTCCTGCTGCTGATAGTGCTGCAGGTTCTGGTCATGCCATTGATGCTGGCGACCAGCACCGTGCTTGATTTCGGTCTGCTGGGCACCCTGACGCTGGCGTTGCTGCTGCTGGCTGCGGGTTTTGCCGCGGTGGGCCTTTATGCCTCCAGCCTCACCACGCAGCCGGTGGCGGCTGCGCTGATCGCCTTCGGACTGCTGCTGGCGATGCTGTTCGCGGGGGAAACCGCCGGCGACACCCTGCGCGCAAGGGGCTGGCCGGTACCCGCCGCACTGGCGCAGGTATTTTCCCCGCTGCGCAATTTTGAACCGCTGGGCAAAGGCATCATCGACAGCTACGCCATCGCCTGTGCGCTGCTGCTGGCGGCGGGATTCCTGGTTCTCACCGTTCGCCGGCTCGACGGCCAGCGGCTGCGCGGATAGCCATGCAAGCCACGCCCCGCATGCGCCGCCAGCTTGCCGCCCAAAGCGGCATGTTCCTGCTGCTGCTCGTGCTGCTGGTGGCCTTGCTCGCCTATCTTGCCCGGGAATACCGCGCCGAGCTCGACGTCACCCGCGGCGCGCGCAACACGCTGTCGTCCGCGACCCTCGGTGCGCTGCGGCAGATGCAGGGACCGGTGACCGTCAGCGCCTACGCGGTGCGCCAGGATGCCAGCGGCAACAATGTGCACAAGGCGATTGAGGAAAGGTTGCGTCCCTACCAGCGCACCAAGCCCGACCTGCAACTGCGGCTGATCGATCCGCGGGAACAGCCCAAACTGGCCGCGGAAGCAGGCTTGCGCGCGCCGAACACACTGGTGATCGAATACCAGCGGCGCAGCGAGCAGATTCCGCTGGGTGAATTCAACGAGCAGGCACTGGCCAATGCGCTGGTGCGCCTGATGCGCGGCGCCAACAACCTGGTGCTGTGGCTGGACGGGCACGGTGAACGCCGCCTCGACGGTTCCGCCAACCATGATCTCGGCAGCTTCGGCCAGCGGCTGCGTGAAAAAGGATTCAGCATCAGCGGCATCAACCTCGGCCTCGCCCAGGACGTGCCGGCAAACACCGCGGTGCTGGTGATCACCCATCCCCAGGCCGACCTGCAGCCGGCGGAAACGGAAAAACTGCTGCGCTACCTTGATCGCGGCGGGAACCTGCTGTGGATGATCGACACCGAACCGTTGCGCGGACTGCAGCCGCTGGCCGAAAAACTCGGCCTGGTGCTGACCCCGGGAACCGTAGTCGACCCGGCGCTGGCCCCGCGCAGCGGTCCGCCGGTGTTCGCGGTCGCCGCCAACTATGCACGCCATGCCGTGGTAGGCACCCTGCAGTACAACACCCTGTTCCCCCACGCCCGCCAGATCGGCGCCGACGACAGCGCGGGATGGCGGATAACGCCGCTGATCGACGTCGCCCCCCGCGGCTGGGTCGAAGTCGGCAAGCTCGGCGCCAAGCCGGTGTTCGACAAATCCCGCGATTTTCCGGGGCCTGTCAATGTCGCCAGCGCATTCGAACGCACCGTCGGCGACCGCGAACAGCGGGTCATCGTCGTCGGCACCGGTCATTTCCTGTCGAACAGTTTTATCGGCAACGGCGGCAACCTGGTGCTGGGCACCGGCATGCTCAACTGGCTGGCCGGAGAAGATGCCCTGGTAGCCATCGATCCGCGGCCGGCGCCGGACACCCAGATCGATATCGACGGCGTGCGCCTTTACCTGATCGCTTTCGTCGTACTGTTATTGCTGCCGTTCACTTTCGCCGCCACCGGCTTCACCGTCTGGTGGCGTCGGCGCAACGCACGCTGACTGCAGGATCCATGAACCGCGGCTGGCTGGTCAATCTCGGCATGCTCGGCGCAGTCGCGCTGCTGGTGTGGGCGGCGATGCGCACGCCGTCCGGCGACGAAACCGCAAACCCGCCGCTCTCCGCCGTCAAACCCGCGGAAGTCAGGCATGTCGTGCTGTCGCGGCCAGGCCAGCCTGCGCTGGAACTACAGCGGCAGGGCGAGCGCTGGATGATCATCGCGCCGTTGCGCGCGCGTGCCGACGAATTCCAGGTGCAACGCATGCTGACCGTGCTCGAGGCGAAGCCCGCCGCGCGCTTTCCGGCAAACGATCTCGATCGCTTCGACCTGCGGCTGCCCGTGGCGTTGCTGACCATCGATGGTACCGAATATGCGTTCGGCGCCATCAACACGGTCACCCGAGAACAGTACGTGAGGCGCGGCGATACCGTGTACGCCGTGTCCCTGCGCCACGGCGCGGCGCTGCCCGCAAACCCGGTGGCGCTGGTGCGCCGCGTGCTGCTCAACGAGAACGAAATTCCAGCAGCCATCCTGCTGCCGGAATTCAGCGTGCGCCAGTCGGACAAACGCTGGGTGCTTGCGCCGCCTTCCGCGCAAGCCGGTGCCGACGAACTGCAGGCCTTCGTGGATCGCTGGCGCCAGGCCTCCGCCGCGCGCGCCGAGCCGCATGACGGCAGGCCGTCGCTCGCCGACGTGCGCATCGAACTGCGTGCGGGTGCGCCGCTGGTCTTCTCGGTAGTGCAGCGCGAACCGAATCTGGTGCTATGGCGCCAGGACAACGACCTGCAGTACACCTTTCTTGCCGGCGCCGCCCAGGCGCTGCTGGCGTATCCGGGATCTACGGCGCCAGCCAATAATATTAAATAAAACAATAACTTACATTATGCCGGAATTGCCGGAAGTCGAAACCACCCGTCGCGGACTGGCGCCGGCTGTGGAACAGCGCCGAATCGTGCGCGCCGTGGTGCGCCATCGCGGCCTGCGCCAGCCGGTACCGCGCGGCCTGGAGCGACGGCTCGCCGGCGCGCGCGTCCGCAGGCTGTCGCGCCGCGGCAAGTACCTGCTGTTCGACTGCGAACAGGCGGACCGCCAGACCGGTACTCTGCTGGTGCACCTCGGCATGTCGGGACGGCTGTGGCTGGTCGATGAGGCTGCGTCACCTGAAAAACACGACCATTTCGACCTGGTCATCGACAACGGGCGCGTGATCCGCCTGCGCGACCCGCGTCGTTTCGGACTTGTGCTGTGGCACCAAGGAGACCCGTTCGCCCATCCGCTGCTCGCCTCGATCGGACCGGAACCGCTGACCCGCAATTTCGACGGGGCCGTGCTTCATCGCGAAATACGGTCACGCAGCGCGGCAATCAAGCTGGTGATCATGGACAGCCATGTCGTCGCCGGTGTCGGTAACATCTACGCCAACGAAGCGCTGTTCCGTGCCGGCATCGATCCGCGGACGCCCGCGAAGCGTATCAGCCGCGCGCGCTGCGACACATTGGCACAGGAAATCAAGATGGTGCTTGGGGAAGCGATCGATGCCGGCGGCAGTTCCCTGCGCGACTATGTCGGCAGCGACGGCCTGGCCGGACATTTTCAGAACCGGTTTTTTGTCTACGGCCGTGCCGGAGAGTCCTGCATGCGCTGCGCCGCCGCCATCAGGGAAATCCGCCAGGGGCAGCGCGCCACCTGCTACTGTCCGGCATGTCAGAAACGCTGACGGGTCAGGCGACTTTTTGCGTGGTCAGCCTGAGGTACTTCTGCTGCAGTTCTTCCCGGGTTTCGCTGTGTTGCGGATCCAGCGGTATGCAGTCGACCGGACAGACCTTCTGGCACTGCGGCTCGTCGAAGTGGCCGATGCATTCCGTGCATTTGCCGGGATCGATGACGTAGATTTCCTCGCCCGCCGAAATTGCATCGTTCGGGCATTCCGGTTCGCAGACGTCGCAGTTGATGCACTCGTCGGTGATCATCAACGCCATAACTGGCCCCGCATCGATTGCGGCAGGATCATTTGCCCCCGAGCTCCTTGATCTTGGATTTCAGGCGCCGCGCGATCGGCTGCGAGACGAATTTCGAAACATCGCCGCCCAGCACTGAGATCTCGCGCACCAGCGTCGCCGACAGGAACATGTGTTCCTCTCCAGGGGTCATAAACACGGTTTCCACCTCGGGATACATCTTGCGGTTCATGCCGGCAAGCTGGAATTCATAATCGAAATCGGACACCGCACGTACGCCCCGCAGCACAACGCCGGCCTTGTGTTCGCGCACGAAATTCATCAGCAGTCCGGAAAATCCGGTCACCGACACGTTCTTGACGTCGCCCAGCGCGTCGCGAGCCATGTCGATGCGCTCGGCCAGCGTGAACATCGGGTGCTTGGTGCGGCTGTCGGCCACCGCCAGCACGACGTGGTCAAACAGGCGCGCCGCGCGCCGCACCAGATCCTCGTGCCCCAGCGTGATCGGATCAAACGTTCCCGGATACACCGCCTTGTTTTTCATGTTCGGTCCGTTTCAACAGTTGATGGCTGACTTGCCCGGCGCGCCCGCGCTTGACCGTTTCCCAACCCGCCAGGGCTTCCAGCGGCCGCGCACGTTCACAGTAAACCAGTCCGCCGGCCGTCAGGCAATCCGGCAAAAGCGACAGCAACCTTACCCAGCAATCATCGGCGAACGGCGGATCAAGGAACACCACGTCAAAGCGAGCGCCTTGATTTTTCAGGAATTCTAACGCATCGGCACGCACCACTTCCACAGCAGCGGCGCCCAGCACGGCTGCATTCTCCTGCAAGGCGCGCGCCGCCAGCGGATCGCGTTCCACCATCACCACGCGGCGCGCACCGCGCGACGCTGCTTCGAAACCGAGTGCGCCGCTGCCGGCATACAGGTCCAGGCAGTCCTTGCCGCCGAGATCCTGTCCCAGCCAGTTGAACAGGGTTTCGCGCACACGATCCGGCGTCGGCCGCAGGCCGGGACGATCTGGAAAACGGATGCGACGGCTGCGCCAGGCGCCGCCGATGATCCGCACCGCACCCCCTTTCATGGCCGTGCCGGTTATCGCGCGACCTGCACGGTATCGGTCCGGTCCTTGTCCGCGCCGACCACCACGGTGACCAGCCGGTCCGGATCGACGCGCCGGGCAAAGGCGGACCTGATGTCCTCGAGGGTGACCCGCTCGACATTGCCGACAAAATCCTCCAGGTAACTGAGCGGCAGGTTGTAGAACCCGATGAAACCCAGGTACTCGTGGATTTTGCGGTTGCTGTCGATACGCATCGGAAAACCGCCGCTGATGTTCTGCTTCGCCGACTGCAGCTCGGCTGCCGTCGGTCCCTTGTCAACAAAGTCACGCAACGTCCTGCGCACCACCTCCAGCGCGGCATCTGCCTGGTCGCGCCGGGTCTGCATGCCGATGATGAAGGGGCCGCGCGCGCGCAACGGCGAGAAATAACTGTACGCCGAGTAGGCAAGGCCGCGTTTCTGCCGCACCTCTTCGTTGATGCGCGACACGAAACCGCCGCCGCCGAGGATGTGGTTGCCGACCAGGATCGCAAAATAGTCGGGATCGTCGCGGCGGATGCCGGGCGCGCCGATCAGGATATGGCTTTGCGTGGCCGGGTGGGCAACCACGCGGGTGATTCCGTCCTGCAGCGGCGGCACCGACGGCGGCGGCGGAACCTTGCCGTCCGCGCGCGGCAGGCCGCGCGTCAACTGCTCGGCGATGGCTTCGGCCTCGGCCCGCGTCACATCGCCCATGATCGCAACGACGGCCTGGTCAGCCAGGTAATGGCTGCGATAGAAATCCAGCAGGTCGTCCCGCCGCAGCCGGCTGACCGAATCGACTTCGCCGCTCGTCCGCAAGGCATACGGATGGTCGCGATAGACCAGCCGGTAGAACATCCTCGAGGCCTGGGTATCCGGTTTCAGGTCACCTTCCTTCAGTACACCGAGCAGCCGCACCTTTTCCCGCTCCAGCACGGCCTCGGGAAACTCCGGTGCGCTCAGGATCCGCGTCATCACGTCCAGCGCCTGCGTGCGGCGCGGCACATCGGAGAGGGTGCGCAGGGAAAATCCCGCGCGATCGGTCTCGAAGCGGCCGCCGAGTGCGGCGCCGACGTCGGCCAGCCGGCGTGCGATTTCATCTTCGTCCAGTCCACCGGCACCGAGTCGCAGCAGGCCGTTGGTCATCCCCGCGGTTCCGGAACGCGCCCTGCTGTCGTACACCGAACCGGCGGGGAAATCGACGGAAACGTCCAGTATCGGCAACCCGCGGCTGGCGACAAACAAAACCTTCGCCCCCGAAGAAGTCTGCCAGTATTCGATCGGCAATATCGCGTGCGCCAGTTGCGCCGCAGCCAGCAGCAGCAAGGCAACGCCGGTCCGCACCATCGGGACATTAACGGCCATGACGGGCTCCCGCGGGCAGCGCAGCGCGCACCGGCGCACCGGACAATGGCTGCGGATCAAGGTGCGCCACGGTCAGGCTGTCGTCAACCAGATACTTGCGTGCGACTTCGCGCACCTGCTCCGGCGTGACCTGCTGCAGTTTTTCCAGGAACAGATCCAGGTCGCGATGGGAAAACCCGATGACCTCCATCCAGCCGATCTGACGGGCCTGGAAAAACATTGAATCGCGCTGATAAACCTTGGCGGCGACCGCCTGCGCCTTGACACGGTCCAGTTCCTCCGGCGTTACGCCTTCATCGACAATGCGCCGTATTTCCCGGCGCAGCCCGTTTTCCACTTCCTCCGCGGTGCGCCCTGATACCGGCGACCCGCTGAGGTAGAAAAATGCCGGGCCGCGCCCGATGCCGTCGTAACCCGCGCTCGCGGATGTCGCCACCCGGTCCGTTTTCACCAGCGTCCGCGGCAGACGCGCCGCGGCATTTCCGCTCAACACGCTCTCCAGCATGTCGAGCGCATAGGGTTCCCAGTCTGCCGCGGGTTCCGCCAGCCGCGGCACCCGGTACGCCATCAGGACATAGGGCAATTCCGCCGGCGCCTTGACGATCATCCGTTTCATGCCGAGCTGCGGCGGCTCTTCCTGCGGTTTGCGCGGCGGCAGCTGCTTGCGCGGTATGGGACCGAAATGCCGTTGCGCCAGCGCAAACACCTCTTCGGGAACCACGTCGCCGACCACCACCAGCGTGGCGTTGTTGGGCGCGTACCATTGTTCGTAGAACCTGCGCGTATCCTCCAGTGTCAGGCTCTCCAGATCGCTCATCCAGCCGATGATCGGGTTGCGGTAGGGATGCGCGGTCAGTGCGTTGGCGATCAGGCGCTCATAGACAATCGCGTGCGGGCGGTCATCGGTTCGCAATCGCCGCTCTTCCATCACCACCTTGAGTTCCTTGGCGAATTCTTCCGGCGACAGCACCAGATTGGCCATGCGGTCAGCCTCCAGCTGGATCGCCAGCGGCAGTGCGGACTTGTGCAGGGTCTGGAAATATCCCGTGTAATCACGGCCGGTGAATGCGTTTTCGCGCCCTCCGGCCGCAGCGATCAGCTTCGAAAACTCGCCGGGTCCGACCGTCCGCGTACCCTTGAACATCATGTGTTCGAGAACATGTGCAACGCCGGTGGCGCCGTTGTGCTCGTCCATGCTGCCGATGCGGTACCACACCATGCTGACCGCCACCGGTGCGCGGCGGTCGATTTTGACTACGATGCGCATGCCGTTGGCCAGCTCGCGGGTTGATACGTCATCCGCAGGTTCCGCAGCCATGGCAACAGCCTGGATGACGGCAAAACCTGCCGCCGCCAGTAATGTGATCAGAGGTTTCATGATTCCCTGTTTGCGAAAGAAGCAGCCGCCTGCTTGAGGGCTTCGCCGGCGGCGACGCCCTGTTAGAATTGTAACCAATCTATCCCGATTGCCCTGCGCGCAACCTCGCGCTTCTGCTCAGACTGCTTCTTTCATGTTTGGTTTCAGCAAAAAAAGCGAATCCGCCAATCCGCCGGCCACCGGCTGGCTGGGACGCCTGCAGCAGGGATTGAGCAAGAGCCGCGCCCAGTTCGGCGCCCGGCTGTCAGGGCTCTTCGGAGCCGACCGCAAGCTCGACGAAGGATTCTACGAGGAACTGGAAACCGTGCTGCTGACCGCCGATGTCGGCGTCGCGGCAACGACCCGCCTGCTGGACATCCTGCGCGAGCGTGCGCGCCGCGAACGTTATGGCGATGCCGCGCAATTGCGTGACGCCCTGCGGGAAGCCCTGCTCGAATTGCTGGAACCCGTGGCGCAGCCGCTGGATGTCGACGGCCAGCACCCGTTCGTGATCATGCTCGCCGGTGTCAATGGCGCCGGCAAGACCACCTCGATCGGAAAACTCGCCCACTACTTCCAGGGCCGCGGCAAATCGGTACTGCTGGCGGCGGGCGACACTTTCAGGGCGGCGGCACGGGAGCAGCTGGCGGCCTGGGGCGAGCGCAACAACGTGACCGTGATCTCGCAATCGACCGGCGATGCCGCGGCGGTGATTTTCGACGCCATCACGGCCGCACGCGCGCGCGGCATCGACGTCGTGCTTGCGGATACGGCGGGCCGTCTGCCCACGCAGCTGCACCTGATGGACGAGATCCGCAAGGTCAAGCGCGTCATCGACAAGGCCATGCCCGGGGCCCCGCATGAAGTGCTGCTGGTGCTCGACGCCAACACCGGACAGAACGCGCTGGCGCAGGTCGCGGCATTTGATGCGGCGATCGGCATCACCGGGCTGACACTGACCAAACTCGACGGCACCGCCAAGGGCGGTGTCATTGCGGCCATCGCCTGCGCGCGCGCCGGCGGCAAAACCATCCCCGTGCGTTTCATCGGCGTCGGCGAAGGCCTGGACGACCTGCGTCCCTTTGTCGCCGCGGATTTTGTCTCGGCCCTGCTCGACGCGTGACCCGGATTTCCCTAAGCCGCGTCTGCAAGCGTTATCCCGGCGGGCATGAAGCGCTGGCCGACATCTCCCTCAGCATAGAAGCCGGCGAACTGGTGTTCATCACCGGGCATTCAGGCGCGGGAAAAAGCACCCTGCTCAAGCTGATGGCGGCCATCGAACGCCCGACTTCGGGATCGGTCATCGTCAACGGCCAGAACGTGGGTACGTTGCGAGCGCAGGGCATACCGTTCCTGCGCCGCAATTTCGGCCTGGTGTTCCAGGACCACAAGCTGCTGTTCGACCGCAATGCCTTCGAGAACGTGATGCTGCCGCTGGACATCACCGGCTTCGATCGTCGCGAAGGTGCGCGCCGTGCGCGGGCCGCCCTCGACAAGGTTGGCCTGCTGCACCGGGAAAAGGCGCGGCCGATCACGCTCTCAGGCGGCGAACAGCAGAGGTTATGCATCGCCCGCGCGATCGTGCACCGTCCGGCGATACTGCTGGCCGACGAACCCACCGGCAACCTTGATGCCGAATATGCCGCAGGCATCGGCTCGCTGTTCCGCGATTTCAATCAGGTCGGGGTCACCGTCGTGCTTGCCACCCACGACACGCAGCTGGCCGAACGATTGCAACCGCGGCAGATCGAAATCCGCGGCGGCAGGCTGGTTGCATGAAAAGCTGGCTCGCCGCCCACCGTCGTGCTTGCGCCGGCGCGTTTGCGCGGATCGCGGCATCACCGCTGGCTAATCTGCTCAATATCGCGGTCATCGGCACCGCGCTGGCGCTGCCGCTGGGCCTCTACGTGATGCTCGCCAACCTGCAGGGCCTCGCGCGCGATTTTTCACCGCAACCCCAGGTCAGCATTTTCATGGCTCAGGACGCGACGGATGGCGATGCGCGTGCAATCGAAAAACGTCTGCGTAGCCATGCCGGAGTCTCCGGATTCCGCTTTGTCGGCAAGGCGCAGGCCCTGGCCTCGCTGCAATCGCGCGCGGGCCTCGGTGACGTCATCGCCGGACTGCGCGACAACCCCCTGCCCGACGCCTTCGTTGTCACTGGCGGCGGGCGCACGGCTGCGGCACTGGAAACGCTGCGCACGGAATTCGCCGGCTGGCCCAAAGTCGCCGAGGTGCATGTCGATTCGGACTGGGCGCGGCGCCTGGACCAGCTGCTCGCCCTCGGCCGCACCGTGGTGGTTATGCTCGGCGCCGCGCTGGCGTTGGCCTTGGTCGCCGTCACCTTCAACACCATCCGCCTGCAGATCCTGACCCAGCGCGACGAAATCGAGGTCATCCGGCTGATCGGCGCCACCGACACCTACATTCAGCGGCCATTCCTCTATTTCGGCGGTGTCATCGGCACTGCCGGCGGCGCTGCCGCGTGGCTGATGATCTGGATCGGGTTGCTGCTGTTTAATGCCCAATTGCGTCCGCTGGCCGAACTTTACGGAATTCCGCTGCAACTGGTGCACCTGTCCCGGACGGACAGTCTTTATGCCCTGCTGTTCGCGGCAGCGCTGGGTTGGGTGGGGGCCTGGTTATCGGTAAGGCGCCATCTCTCCACGCACAATTCAAACTAAGTATCTGTTTTTAATGTATTTATTTCGCGGGTCGGCGGGGAACCCGGGAACACGTTTGGCACTCTTATGTGGTGAGTGCTAAACTTGTTTGCATGAAGGATACGACCATGAACATGAACGCATTTGCATTGCCGGTACCGTCGGCTGCGGGCAGCCTGGAGAGCTACATCCAGGCGGTCAACCGCTTTCCGCTGCTGACCCAGGAGCAGGAAACCGAGTACGCGCGCCGTCTGCGCGACACCGGGGATCTCGAGGCCGCGCGACACCTGGTGCTGTCCCACCTGCGCTTGGTGGTATCCATCGCCCGCAGCTACACCGGCTACGGCCTGCCGCAGGCGGACCTGATCCAGGAAGGCAACATCGGCCTGATGAAAGCCGTCAAGCGTTTCGATCCGGAACGCGGCGTGCGCCTGGTGTCGTTCGCCATGCACTGGATACGCGCCGAGATCCACGAATTCGTATTGCGCAACTGGCGGCTGGTGAAAATCGCCACCACCAAGGCGCAGCGCAAGCTGTTTTTCAACCTGCGCAGCATGAAGCAGGGGCTGGGCACGCTGGGCGCCGACGAAGTGCGCAACATGGCACGCCAGCTCGGGGTCAAGCCGGAAGAAGTTGTCGAAATGGAAACCCGTCTCGGCGGCCAGGACATGGCGCTGGAACCGGCGGGTGACGACGAACGCGAACAATACGCGCCGATCGCCTACCTTGCGGCGGACAATGCCGAACCGGCAGCCCTGCTCGAAGAAGAGCAGACCGCCCGCCTGCGCGGTGCAGGCCTGGAACAGGCATTGGCAAGTCTGGACGCGCGCAGCCGGCGCATCATCGAAGCCCGCTGGCTCACCGAGAAGGAGACCGCCACGCTGCATGACCTGGCGGCGGAGTTCGGCGTGTCTGCGGAGCGCATCCGCCAGATCGAAGCCAAGGCGCTGGGCAAAATGAAAACCCTGATCGCTGCAGCAAGCTGATCTGCTGCAGCCCGCAAAAAAGCCCCGGTCAACCACCTGGGCTTTTTTGTTGCCGCCTTCCGAGCGGCGGCTTATTTCAGCAGCAGGCGGATGTCGTGCAGCAACGCCGGCGCACCGGCGGCATATTGCGCATATAGCCGCAGGCGCCCTTCCGTGTCGAGGATATAGGTACCCGCGGAGTGATCCATGGTGTAGGCGCCGCCCGGCAGGTTCTGGCGCTGGAAGAAAATCTTGAATTCCTTTGCCGTGCGCGCGATGTCCTCCGCGCTACCGGTCATGCCGAGAAACGACGGATGAAACGCCGGCACATACCGCTTCAGCACTGCTGGCGTATCGCGTTCAACGTCGACGGTGATGAACAGCACCTGCACACGACCGGCATCACCGCCGAGCTCTTTCAGCACCAGCGCCATCTCACCCAGTGTCGTAGGACAGACATCCGGACAGTGAGTGAATCCGAAGAAGACCGTGACCACCTTGCCCTTGAAATCGGCCAGCGTGCGACGCTGGCCGTTGTGGTCGGTCAACGCCAGCTCCTTGCCGAATGAAGCACCGGTCACGTCGGTGAGTTTGAAACGCGGCGCCTCCGGTTTTTCGCCGCAACCGGTGGCCGCAACGGCAACGGCAAGACCCATGGCCGCGATAAGGAGTTTCATGCGGTAATCAGAAAAACAGCTGCAGATAGTGATCGACCAGCAGCGCAGCAAAGATCAGCGTCAGGTAGAGGATCGAATAGCGGAAGGTGCGCCGCGCCAGTGCATCACTGTAGTCGGTGTAGATCTTGACCGCGTAGTACATGAACACAGCGCCCAGCACCAGCGCCGATACCAGATAAACCATGCCGCTCATGCGGCTGACGAAAGGCAGCACCGAACAGGCCAGCAGGATGATCGTGTACAGCAGCACATGCAGGCGAGTGAACTTGTCGCCATGGGTGACCGGCAGCATCGGCACCCCGGCTTTTGCGTACTCATGCTTGCGGTACAGCGCCAGTGCCCAGAAATGAGGCGGGGTCCAGGCGAAAACGATCAGGAACAGGGTCAGTGCCTGCGGCGTGACATCTCCGGTCACGGCGGCCCAGCCCAGCACCGGCGGCATGGCGCCGGAGGCGCCGCCGATGACGATGTTCTGCGGCGTCATCGGCTTGAGGATGACCGTGTAGATGATCGCGTAACCGACGAATGTCGCCAGCGTCAGCCACATCGTCAGCGCATTGACCCACTGGTACAGCAGCACCAGGCCGATGCCGCCGACCACGCCCGAAAAAACCAGAGTCTCGAGAGAACCCAACTGCCCGCGCGGCAGCGGCCGCGCCTGGGTGCGCAGCATCAGCGCATCGATTTTCTGTTCGACCAGGCAGTTCACCGCCGCCGCCGCGCCGGCGACCAGCGCGATCCCCAGCGTCGCCGCGAACAGTATCTGCACCGGCACCATGCCCGGCGTGGCCAGGAACATGCCGATCACCGCGGTAAACACGATCAGCGACACCACGCGCGGCTTGGTCAGCGCGTAGAACTGCTGGATGCGGGAAATCAGCGGTGTGCGGGCGACGGTGGTGGACATCACGGGGTGCGGCTCGGCAGAAGGACGAAGTTTATCACCACCATGGCAAGCAATAAAATCGCGGCGCCGGCATTGTGCGCCGCGGCCACCAGCAGCGGGAGTCCCGCCAGGATGTTGGCTATGCCCAGCGCCACCTGGGCGCAGAGCGCGGCCAGCAATACCGCGCCGTAGCGCACCAGTCCGTGTGCGCGCAGAAGCACCAATGCAAAACCACCGACGTAAAGAAATGTCACCAGCGCACCGACGCGATGGGTCCAGTGTATCGCCGTGATCGCGTCGTAGCTGAGGTGGGTGCCGGCCGCGGTCATGCCCAGTTCGCGCACCAGCTGGAAACCATGGCGAAAATCCATCTGCGGCATCCAATCGCCGTGGCAGGTCGGAAAATCCACGCAGGCAAGCGCGGCATAGTTGGTCGACACCCAGCCGCCCAGCGCGATCTGCGCGATCACGACCAGCAGCGCCAGCACTGCCCAGGGACGCAAACGCAGCACGGACGCCGCGTTGACCGGTGGCAGTTGCTGCTGGCGCAACGCCAGCCAGGCGAGCAAGGCCAGTATTGCCAGTCCGCCCAGCAAGTGCAGCGTGACGATCACCGGCTTCAGCAGCAGCGTCACGGTCCACATGCCCAGCGCCGCCTGCAGGATCACCAGCGCCAGCACCGATGTCGCAAGCAGCGGCGATTGCCGCAACTCCGCACGCCGCATCCAGGCCATCACTGCTATCGCCAGTATCAGCAGGCCGAGCCCGCCGGCGATGTAGCGGTGGAACATTTCCTTCCATGCCTTGCCCAGCGACACCGGTCCGTGCGTGCCGCCCTGCTGCTCGACCGCGCGTTCGATTTCGTCGCGCGCGTGATGCGGCGTAAGTTCGCCATAACATCCCGGCCAGTCGGGACAACCCAGTCCGGCATCCGTCAGCCGTACATACGCACCCACCACCACCACCACGAAGGTGTACAGCACTGCCAGCCAGACCAGTTTTCGGTACATAAAATATTTAATAAAAACAAATAGTTACGATATCACCCGATGCGCGAAACCTTGAGCAGCCGCTCGAGGTCCTTCTTAATCCGCGAGGGATTGGCGTCGCGCGGGTAACGCAGGATCACGTTGCCCAGCGGATCAACGAGGTAGATGTGGTCGGTGTGCGCGCCGGCATGCGGCAGGGTATCAAGCAGCGCCTTGTGTCCGCCGGTCATCATCCAGGTGCCGGCATACTCCGTGTCGAGCCGCTGCGCCGGCTTGCCGCCACCGGTCACCAGCCAGACGCGTTCAATCCGTTCCGGGTACTTGCCCTGGGTCTTGCGCACCTGGCGGATCTGCCACAGCTTCTTTTCGCAATAGGCGTCGCATGCTGCATCGTCGATGGTGATGAATACCCATTTGCCTTCGAGCCGCGCCAGCGGAAAATCGCTGCCGTCTGCCAGCTTGAGTGTCAACTGCGGCAGCCGCCTGCCCTCGATGAGGTCACCATAGTTGATCCGGCCTTCGGGCTGGTAGAAATAATACGCGGCGAATGAAGCCACGAACGGCGCAATGCATACTGCCGCGATCAGCCACAGCGTCCTGCGGCTATTGGGTGGTACGTCGTTTGACATGAGTCACCAGAAAATAAATGAATATCGCCAGGCTCAGCGCATACCACTGGAATGCGTAAGCGAGGTGCGTATTGCGTCCGAGGTCGGGACGACTCCACTCGCGCACCAGTCCGTCATCGGCGACACTGTCCTGCTGGATAACGAACGGCTGCAGTTCGAGGCCGGTCGCCTGCCGGTAACGCTCGAATACCAGGTTCTGCCATACATTGCCCTCTGCAACCTTGGTCGACAATTCCAGGTAGCGCTCGCTGTACGCAACCGCCACACCCTGCACGACCTGCTCCCCCGGCGGCGTGACGACCGCCGGCAGGCTGCGATCGCGCGGACTGGCCACCCAGCCGCGATTCACCAGCACGTAACGCAGGGTTCCGGTGATGCGCAGAGGCGTCGCCACGTGGAACCCCGGACGATGCTGATGGATGCGGTTGTCGACAAACACCGTGATTCTCGGTTCGAACTCGCCGCGCACCTCGACCCTCCGCAGCAGCACCTCGTCGCGTTCCACGACCTGCCCGCCGACGTTCACCGCGGGCTGGCGCCCCAGCGTGTCGTAACGCGCCTGCAGGTCCTCCTTGTATTGCGCGCGCCCGACCTGCCACTGCGCGAGCGCCAGCGTCAACGCGATGCCGGCGACCGCGGCCACCCCCGGCCACAGGCGGGGGCGAAACTCGAATGCCATGATCCTGATTGCTGCCATCAAACATCCTGCCGGGTTAAACTCGGGCTGCCATGCGCATTGTCGTCATACTGTTCATCATCGTCATACTGGCCAGCCTCGGCTCCGCGCTGTATTACATGGT
The DNA here is from genome assembly GCA_049433545.1 of Burkholderiales bacterium. Taxonomy (GTDB): domain Bacteria; phylum Pseudomonadota; class Gammaproteobacteria; order Burkholderiales; family SG8-41. The sequence continues at coordinate 16,539 of JBMTEY010000018.1, forward strand.
CAGGGACCGCGGCACCACCGAACGCACCGCAAAGGCCCTGACCATACGGATTGTGCTGTCCATCGCGCTGTTCCTGCTGCTGATGATCGGCTTCCAGACCGGATTGATCACCACCCGTCTGTAGACCTCCTGTCACGTCCGGCCGTTCCGACGCGCGTCGAAAAAAGCGATTTCCGCCAAAAAAAACGCCGCGATCTCGCGGCGCCCAAATCCCCCAGCGGGGGTACCTCCTCCCCGTACGAATCGCGATATTCCGGCGTTGCGGGCCGTTTGCGCGATTCGCCGCCTGAATTCCTAGAGCCAGTAGACAAACACGAACAGGATCAGCCAGACCACGTCCACGAAGTGCCAGTACCAGGCCACGCCTTCGAACCCGAAATGGTTGTCGGCGCTGAAATGCCCGGCAACGCTGCGGAACAGGATCACCCACAGCATGATGGTGCCCACGGTCACATGGAAACCGTGAAATCCCGTCAGCATGAAAAACGTCGCTCCATACGCGCCCATCGTCAGCTTGAGGTTGAGGTCGGCATAGGCATGCACGTATTCATACACCTGGAACCCGAGGAAGATCATGCCCAGGGCGATGGTCATCACCAGGCCCCAGATCAGCTGGGTGCGGTTGTTCTTCAGCATGCCCCAGTGCGCCCAGGTGATGGTCGCGCCCGAGGTCAGCAGTATCGCGGTGTTCAGCGCCGGGATGCCCCAGGCGCCCATCGGCGAAAAGCTTTCCTTGATGCCGGGGCCGCCGACAGGCCAGTCAGCCTTGAAGTTAGGCCACAGCAGCTGCTGGTGTTCCAGGGACCCGAGGTCGGGCACCGAAATCACCCGCATGTAGAACAGCACGCCGAAAAAGGCGGCGAAGAACATGACTTCCGAAAAAATGAACCAGCCCATGCCCCAGCGGAAGGAGACATCGACCTGCTTGTTGTATTTGCCCGCCTCGGATTCGTGGGCGACGGTGGTGAACCAGCCGGCGAACATGAAAAACAGGATCAGGAAACCGATGCCGAGCAGCGCGTAACCCACCGGCATCTGGTTGACGGTGAAAGACGCGCCAAACCCCAGAAAGCCGATCGCGATGGATGCGACGATGGGCCAGTGTGAAGGGTCCGGCAGGTAGTAGTTGCCCGATGCTTGACTCGACATGACGTTCTCCCTGAATCCTTGCTTGTGTTGACTGCTTGATCCGTTGCCTGGCCGTCAGCGGGTGACCAATTGCACCACGGACACCACGGTTGCCACAAAAACCGCCCCTGCCATGACACCGACTATGATGACCTGCAGCGGCGTCACTTCGATTTTTTCATGCTCCGCACGTTTGCGGATGCCGAGAAATGCCGACAGCACCATGCGCACCACCTGGAACAGGGTTGCCTTCCGCCGGTTGCCGGCCATCGCCGCCTCCATCATCCCTGCCCCCCGGCCTTGGCCTTGGCCTTCGCCAGCGGCAGCGCCGCGCCCTTGACCTCAAAAAAAGTGTAGGACAGCGTGATGGTATTGACGTCGGCAGGCAGCGTGGAATCGATGACGAACTGCACCGGCATGCGCTTGGACTCCCCTGCCTGCAGCGGCTGCTGCTTGAAACAGAAGCATTCCATTTTCTTGACGTGCGGCGCCGCGTGTTTGGGGCCGTAGCTCGGAATGGCCTGGCCGACGATGCCCTTGGCGCCGTTGTTGCGCACGTCATATTCGACCTGGATCATTTCCCCAGGGTGTACCCGCACACTGCGCTGCACCGGCTTGAAATCCCACTCCAGCCCGTGCGCGTTGGCATCGAACTCCAGCGTAACCCAGCGCGACTTGTCGACCTGCGTGTTCTCGACCGCGGCCGCCGGCCGGATCAGGTCATTGATGCCCGTGATCTGGCAGAATTTCTCGTAAAACGGCACCAGCAGGAATCCGAAGCCGAACATCGCCGCGGCGAATATCGACAGTCGCGTCATCAGCCGGCGGTTGTCGCGTTCTTTTTTGACGGCCTTCATTTCATCGTGCCAGCAGGTAATACTTGACCATCACGCCGAAGAAAAACGCGGCAACGATCAGCCACAGCACGGCGGCCGTGCGGCGGTTGCTGCGCTTGACTTCGGCCTGCGCCATCACCTTATTTCACCACCGGCGGCGTCGCGAAGCTGTGGTACGGGGCCGGCGACGGCAGATGCGTCCACTCCAGGCTGTCCGCGCCTTCCCACTGGCGGTCAGCAGCCTTCTCGCCGCTGGTGATGGTCTTGATCACGATGTAGAGGAACAGCAGCTGCGACAGTCCGAAGCCGAAAGCGCCGATAGAGGAAATCGCGTTGAACTCGGCGAACTGCAGCGCGTAGTCAGGAATGCGCCGCGGCATGCCGGCCAGACCCAGGAAGTGCTGGACGAAGAAGGTGACGTTGAAGAACACCAGCGACAGCCAGAAGTGCCATTTGCCCAGAGTCTCGTTGTACATCCGGCCGGTCCACTTCGGCAGCCAGAAATAGATGCCGGCAAAGGCCGAGAACAGGGCGCCCGCCACCATCACGTAATGGAAATGCGCCACCACGTAGTAGGTGTCGTGCAGCTGGATGTCCACCGGCACGATGGACAGCACCAGGCCGGTGAATCCGCCCAGCGTGAACAGGAAAAGGAAACCGAGCGCGAACAGCATCGGCGTCTCGAACGTCAGCGAACCCTTCCACATCGTAGCCACCCAGTTGAATACCTTGACGCCGGTGGGTACCGCGATCAGCACCGTCGCATACATGAAGTAGAGTTGCGCCTCCACCGGCATGCCGGCGGTATACATGTGGTGCGCCCACACCATGAAGGACAGGATCGCGATCGACGCCGTGGCGTAGACCATCGAGGCATAACCGAAAAGCGGCTTGCGCGAAAACGCCGGGATCACCTGCGACACCACGCCGAAAGCGGGGATCGCAATGATGTAAACCTCGGGATGACCGAAGAACCAGAATATGTGCTGGTAGAGCACGGGGTCGCCGCCGCCGGCCGCGTTGAAGAAATGGGTGCCGAAGTGGCGGTCGGTCAGGGTCATGGTCACCGCACCGGCCAGCACCGGCATAACCGCCACCAGCAGGTAAGCGGTAATCAGCCAGGTCCAGCAGAACAGCGGCATTTTCATCAGCGTCATCCCGGGGGCGCGCATGTTGAGGATGGTGGTGATGATGTTGATCGAACCCATGATCGAAGACATGCCGAGGATGTGCACCGCGAATATCGTCAGATCCATCGCCGGGCCGGCCTGGGTCGACAGCGGGGCATACAGCGTCCAGCCCACGCCGGCGCCGCCGCCGGGCATGAACTGGGCGGCAATCAGCAGCATGGCCGCCGGAGGCAGCAGCCAGAACGACAGGTTGTTCATGCGCGGAAACGCCATGTCGGGCGCACCGATCTGCATCGGGATCAGCCAGTTGGCGAAGCCCACGAACGCCGGCATGATCGCGCCGAACACCATGATCAGGCCGTGGTAGGTCGTCATCGAGTTGAAGAAGTCCGGCTGCACGATCTGCAGGCCGGGCTGGAACAGCTCGGAACGGATGATCAGCGCCATGACGCCGCCAACCAGGAACATGGTGAAACTGAACCACAGGTACATCGTGCCGATGTCCTTGTGGTTGGTCGACTTGACCCAGCGCATGATGCCCGTGGGCTTGTGCGAGTGATCGTCATGGCCGTGATCGTGGCCGTGGGCGGGTGCGTGTGCTGCTTCCATTGGGTTTCTCCTGAAGCCTGTATTCGTTCGCCGGATTAACGCAGGGCCTTGATGTCGGCCGGCGCGATTGCCTCGCCGGTCTTGTTGTTCCAGTTGTTGCGGGTGTAGGTGATCACCGCAGCCAGATCAACATCGGACAGCCCCTTGAAGGAATTCATCGCCGTGCCCTGCTTGCCGTTCAGCACCAGCTTGATCTGGTCGGCCTTGGGCCCGTTGACCATTTTCGATCCCGACAGCGCCGGGAATGCGCCGGGCACGCCCATGCCGGTGGCCTGGTGGCAAGCCACGCAGTTCTGGGCATAGATCTTCTCGCCGCGCGCCTTCAGTTCGTCCAGCGTCCAGGCCTTGTCAGGGTCGACCTTGTTCGCGGCCATTTTTTTCTGCTGCGAAGCGACCCAGGCCGTGTACTGCGCGGGCTCCATCACTTCGACGACAATCGGCATGAATCCGTGATCCTTGCCGCAGAGTTCGGCGCACTGGCCACGGTAGATGCCGGGCTTCTCGGCCTTAAACCAGGTGTCGCGGATGAATCCGGGCACGGCATCCTGCTTGACCGCCAGTGCCGGAACGTACCAGGCGTGGATCACATCGGCGGCGGTGGTCAGGATGCGGATTTTCTTGCCGACGGGAACAACCACATGGTTGTCGGTCTCGAGCAGGTAATGCGGATTCTTGTTGCGCCCCTCGATATCACGACCGTCGATCTGCGCCTTCGGCGTGGACAGCGTGCTGTAGAAGCTGATGCCCTCGCCCTCGCCCTTCAGGTAGTCGTAGCCCCATTTCCACTGGTAGCCGGTGGCCTTGATGGTCATGTCCGGCTCGGAAGTGTCGCGCATGGTGATCAGCGTGCTGGTCGCCGGCACCGCCATCGCGATCAAGATCACGAACGGAATCAGCGTCCACGCCACCTCGACCGCGGTATTTTCGTGGAACTGGGCGGCCTTGTGGCCGACCGATTTGCGGTGCTTGAACACCGCGTAGAACATGAAGCCGAAAACGCCGACGAATATGATGAAACAGATGACCGTGATGATGGTGTGCAGGTCATAGATTTTTTCGCCAAGCTGCGTGTTCGGCGTCTGCAGGTTGAGCTTGTATTCCGCCCATGCCGCGGCCGTCCATAACCACATCAGTCCTGCTGCGGCCCACTTCTTCAACCCCTTGTTGCCCATTCTTCCCCCGCTCATAAAGCCCGATTGATCTTCAGCTTCGCCCGCCCGCCAGCCGGCTGCGCAACTCGCGCTCCAGCAGGCGGCGGCTTTCCTCGCCGCAGTACCGCCCGACAGCCACTTCCCTGCCGTGCGAGCGTAACGCAATGCTTCCGGCCTCGCCGCTGACCAGCCGCGCCCAGCACCGGTTAAATTCAACCTGCTGCACCTGACCCCGTTCCCTGATTTCGAACAGGATGCGGTCACCATTCACTGCCAGCCGCTCGAAATCCCCGGCGCGCCTGAGCGTCACCCATGCCGCCACGACCAGTCCGGCAATCTCGATGCCGGCAAACGGAATGATGAGCCACGCTCCCGCAGCTGCAAAAGCCGCCGCAACAAGCAGGGAAAATGCCGCCAGCGAACCGAATACCAGTTTCAGCAATTGCAGATCCAGTGAACTGGCATGGCGCCTGAAATACGTAAACCCGGCGCCTTCCTGCTCCAAATCCGATTCGAAAAGTGTCTCAGTGGTCACCGGCGCCGACCATCCATTTCAACCGCGCGGACTGTAGCACAACCGCAGGGGCGGTCGCAACAGAAATGCCCCATGAAATCAGTCGGTTTTCGCTCTTAAATGAGCGCATTCAATCGGTTGATATCCAGCGCCCGAGCCGCGCTTTCCGGGTGTGGTTTTCGGGCATGCCGGACGCGCCCCAGCAACGGCGCCCCGAGCCGCTTGCGCAAGGCATCGAGATTCTGTTCCCGCCGCGACATGCCGGGATCGATTTCATTGGCCACCCAGCCCGCAAAAACCAGGCCGCGCGAGCGCAGCGCCTCGGCGCTCAGCAGTGCGTGATTCAGGCAGCCCAGCCGCATGCCGACCACCAGCACCACCGGCAACCCGAGCCGCAGGGGAATATCCGCGACCACATGCCTGGATCCCAAGGGCACCAGCAAGCCGCCGGCACCCTCGACCACCACGACGTCGGCGCACCGGGCGAGGCAGGCGTATTTCCCGGCGACCCGCGCGAGGCCGATCACCTGGCCGGCCTCCTTCGCCGCAATATGCGGTGCGATCGCCGGCGCAAAACAATAGGGATTCACCCACTGCGACGGCGAGTCCACATTGCCTGCCGCGCGCAACTGCGCAACATCGTCGTTGTACCAGGCGCCGCGTACACGACGCGCCCCGGCCGCCACGGGTTTCATGCCGGAAACGCGCAGCCCGATGGCGGACAGTCCGCGGAGCATGGCGCAGGCGATCAGCGTTTTCCCGACGCTGGTATCGGTTCCGGCGATGAATACCCCGCGTGCCGATGGCGCTTTGCGTGCGGGCATCTCAGACTCCCCTTACCGGCTTGATGTCGATGACCGGACGCCCGCCCGGGCCGCTGCGCGGCTGCGGGCACCATGCATGCCCGTAGATCACTTCGAAAGTGGCCGGCAATCTGCCGTCGCGGCGCCATTGTTCGTAATTGCGCTCCACCTGCGCAAACCACGCCTTGCCCGACAGTGCGGACGGTCGCCCGAGGGCGGCGTTGCGCGCGCCTATGGCCTGCAGGTCGCGCATCACCGCCCTGACGTCGTCATAGGTCAAGGTGAACTGCTCCATGTCGATGACCGGATCGGCAAATCCCGCCTGCACCAGCAGGTCGCCGATGTCGTGCATGTCGATAAAACCGCTGCCGTGCACATGGCCGTCGGTGTCCGCCTGGGCGGCGCGCAGTTCCTTCAGCGTATCCGGACCGAATGTCGTGAACATGCACAGCCCGCCCGGCGCCAGTACGCGGCGCAGTTCGGCAAAGGCCTGCGGCAAGGCATTCACCCATTGCAGCGCCAGATTGCTCCATGCCAGATCAATGCTGCCGCCTTTCAGCGGCAGCCGCTCGAGGTCACCGCACACCGCTGCCGGCACCCGCCGCAGCAGGCGCTGCCGCCAGGACGCGGCCGCTCGCGCCTGGCGCAGCATGCCCGGCGCCAGATCCAGCGCGATCACGCGCGCCGCGGGATAACGCGACGCGAATCCGCGCCATGCATTGCCGGTGCCGCAGCCCGCATCGAGGATGCGCGCCGGCCGGTGGCGGATGAAATCAAGGCGCTCAAGGCTGCGGCGGCAAACCTCGTGCTGCAGCACGGCGGCGGCATCGTAAGTGACTGCCGCGCGGTCGAAAGCGCGGCGCACCGCATGTTTGTCGAGAACCGGTTTATCGCTCACGGCAGAATCCGGTTATTTTAGCGCACACCAGATCCGGCGCTGACACCAACGGCGCATGGGCAACGCCGTCGAGCAGCTCCAGGCGGGCTCGCGGCAAACGCGCCGCAAGAAATTCGGCTGCGGCAGGAGACGCAAGCCGGTCTTGCGTGCCGTGCAGGACCAGCGCCGGCTGCGAAATTTCCGGCAACAGCTTGCGCAAGTCTGCCATTCGCAGCCAGTCCAGCGACTGAACCAGCGCTTCCGGGGGCGGCATCGGACGCGTGGCCAGGGCGGCATCCAGCCGGCGCACCACCGCGCGCGCATGATCGTCTGCCTGCGCCTGCAACAGGCGAAAGCGTTGCAGCGTTGCCGCGGGGTCGGCCTGCAGCGAGCTCGCGAATGATTCGAAATCGGCTACCGCCATGCCGTGCGGCCAGTCCGGCGCATTGACAAAGCGCGGCGTAGTGGCGAGCAGCACAAGTCGCGTCACCTGCCGCGGACGATGCCGCGCCCACGACAGCGCCAATTGACCGCCCAGCGACCAGCCCACAACGGCGCAGCGATCGGGTAACGCGCCCGATAGCCGATCAATCCATTGCTCGATCGTACAGTGCGGCATATCCGGCACAACGCCATGAAGATCGGGCGCCTGCAAAGAGAAGTCCGCCCCCAGGCACGACGCTAGTTCATCCCACACGCCTCCATGGGATCCCCAGCCGTGCAGCAGCACCAGCGGCGGTTTTGCTGCAGGGTTGACGACATTGCTCATGCCGCCCGCACCAGCGCATCGACCAGCCGCGCCACATCTGCAGCAACATGATCGGCCGACAGCGAAATGCGCAGGCGCGCCATACCCTGCGGCACGGTCGGAGGCCGGATCGCCGGCACCAGCAGCCCTTGCGCAGCGAGCCGCTCCGACAGCGCCAGTGCCTCGGCATTACCACCCACGATCAGCGGCTGGATCGGCGTCTGCGATGGCGGCAACTGCCAGCGCAATCCGGCGAGGCCGGATCGCAATTCCGCGATGTGCTCACTCAGCCGCTCGCGGCGCCAGTCCTCCTGTTCGATCAACGCCAGGCTGGCGAGCAATGCCTGGCACAGCAACGGTGGCGCAGCTGTGGTGTAAACGTAAGTCCGGGCATTGTTGATCAGGCTGTCGATGAGCGCCACGCTCCCGGCGATGAATGCACCCGCGACCCCGGCGGCCTTGCCCAGCGTCGCCATGTAAATCAGCCGGTCCGATTCGATGCCGAAATGCGCCAGCGTACCGCGGCCCTGCGCCCCGAGCACGCCGAAGCCGTGGGCGTCATCGATCAGCAGGTATGCATCATACCGTTCGCACAGCGCCAGCAACTCCGGCACCGGCGCGATGTCGCCATCCATGCTGAACACCGCATCGACGATCACCAGCCGGCGGCGCGCCACTGTCACCTTGAGCTGTTTTTCCAAGGCATCGAGGTCGCCGTGTGCATAACGTTTGAATGCGGCGCGCGAGACCAGCGCCGCGTCGTTCAGCGAAGCGTGGTTCAGGCGATCGGCAAAAACGGCGTCGCCGCGGCCTGCCAGGGCGCTGACCGACCCCATGTTGGCCATGTACCCGGTCGAAAACAGCAGGGCGCGCGGCAAACGGACGAAGGCCGCCAGCGCGGCCTCGAGTTCATGGTGCGCGGTGCCGTGGCCGAGTATCAGGTGCGAAGCGCCGGCGCCCACGCCGTAGCGGTCTATGCCCGATTTCGCGGCCGCGACCAGCCGCGGATCCGCGGCCAGTCCCAGGTAGTCGTTGGAGCAGAATGCGACAAATTCCTGTCCGTCAACCCTGACCCGTGCCCGTTGCGGTGATTCGAGCAGGCGCCGCGTACGGCGCAATCCGCGCTGTTCGCGCAGCGCCAGGTCGGCGGCGAGTTCGGCGTGCAGCGACAAGGGACAAAGACAGGAAAGAAAAACGGAACCGGTTGCGGACTGCCGCGGTTACGCCGGATTCATCGGCGCCAGGCCCAGGCGTGCAAACAGGTCGCGGTCGTTGTCCACGTCAGGGTTGCCTGTGGTCAGCAGCTTTTCACCATAGAAAATTGAATTCGCGCCGGCGAAGAAACACAAAGCCTGCACCGCGTCGCCCATCTCCTGGCGGCCGGCCGACAGGCGCACCATGGCCTTCGGCATGGTGATGCGCGCGCAGGCAATGGTGCGCACGAATTCCAGCGGGTCGAGCGCCGCGGTGCCGTGCAGCGGGGTGCCCGGAACCTGCACCAGGTTGTTGATCGGCACCGACTCCGGATAGGGATCCATGTTGGCAAGCTGCGTGATCAGCGCGGCGCGGGCGGCACGCGTCTCGCCCATGCCGACGATGCCGCCGCAACACACATGCAGTCCGGCGTCGCGCACCTGCTCCAGCGTGTCGATGCGATCGTCGTAATCCCGGGTGGAGATCACATTGCTGTAGTTGTCTGCGGCGGTGTCGATGTTGTGGTTGTAATAATCGAGCCCGGCCTCCCGCAACTGGTCCGCCTGGCCGGGTTTCAGCATGCCCAGCGTGGCGCAGGTTTCCATGCCCAGCCCGCGCACGGCCTTGACCATGGCGATGACCTTGTCGAGATCACGCTGTTTGGGACCGCGCCACGCCGCGCCCATGCAGAAACGGGTGGCACCGTGATCGCGCGCCGCCTGCGCCGCCGTGACGACTTCCTCGACCGACAGCATGTCCTGACTGTCGACACCGGTCTGGTAGCGCGCTGCCTGCGGACAATAACCGCAGTCTTCCGGACAGCCACCGGTCTTGATCGACAGCAATGTCGACAGTTGCACGGCGTTCGGATCGAAATGCACGCGGTGTACCTGCTGGGCACGGAACAGCAAATCGTTGAAGGGCAAGGCGAACAGGGCTTCGACGTCGTTGACCGTCCAGCGTGGCATGTCGGCGGTTTGGGCCGTCTGGCCGTTGATTGCCAAGGTATCCATTTTTAAAAAATCCTTTAAAAACAAATAGTTATAGCCAAACATCGTCGCAGAATCGCGCCCATTTGTCAAATTTTAAGACCAGCTTCCTTGACAGGTTCCGGCCCACGCGTGAGTTGCAGAGCCGGATGCACCAGCGTTGCCTGCTGTGCGGCGTCCGCAGCACCCGCGTCCTCTGCGCGCCGTGCCGGGCCGATCTGCCGTGGCTGGTCGGCGCTTCATGCATTATCTGCGCCCATCCGCTGCCGATGCCCGGCACCTGCGGCCGCTGCATCGCCGATATGCCCCATTACGACCGGGTGCATGCGGCCTGTCGCTACGCTTACCCTCTCGACGGCATGATCCAGTCCTGCAAATACGGCGGGCGGCTCAGCATGATTCGCGCTCTGGCCTCGCTGCTTCCGGAAACGCCGCCGCAATTGCCCGACCTGATCGTGGCGATGCCGCTGTCGCCGCAACGCCTGCGCCAACGCGGTTTCAACCAGGCCCTCGAACTGGCGCGCGACGCGTCGCGCCGGATGCAAGTGCCCGTCGATGCCGATGTCTGCGTCAAAATCCGCGACACGCCGCCC
>JBMTEY010000019.1:0-26561 GCA_049433545.1 Burkholderiales bacterium
TGGTCTTCCGGCGGCCACACCGGTTCCTCGATCCACTCGAGGTTGAGTTCGCGCAACTCGCGGCAGATCGATACCGCCTGCGCCACCGTCCACGGACAGTTGCAGTCGACCATCAGCGGGATGCCGTCGCCGGCGGCGCGGCGTGCGGCGCGGATGATGTCGGGCACGATCTCGTGGATCTTGATCAGCTTGTAGCCGCGTTCCAGTGCTTCGGCGATGCGCGGTTCCATCGCCGAGGTCTTGCCGTAACGCAGCAGGCTGGCATAGGCGGGCAGGTCGGCGCGCGGGCTGCCGCCGAGCAGGCGGTAGAGCGGCAGGTTCGCGACCTTGCCGGCGATGTCCCACAGCGCGATGTCGATCGCGGAGAGTGCGTACATCGCCGGACCGCTGCGTCCGGCGCCGTGCACGGCGCGCGCGAGTTCGTGCATCAGCGCGGCGATCGCGGTCGGGTCGCGGCCGATCAGCTGCGGCGCGATCATGCGGTCGAGCGCGGTGCGCGTCGCCGGCCATACGCGGTGGCCGAAACCCTCGCCCCAGCCGGTGACGCCGGCGTCGGTATCCACGCGCACCAGCAGAGTTTCCATCGCGGTGCGCGCTTGGCCGCTGACTGTCGGCGGTTCACCCGTAATGAGCAGCGGCTTGCGGATGACGAAGGAGGTGACGGCGGTGATTTTCACGGTATGGACCTGCGGCGGAAGGGGATGCGCCGATTGTAGCCGACCGCGGCGGCGCAATTCCTGCTGCTCGTTCCGGTGTTCAGGTACCGTCAGTTTTTCCTGTTTGCATCCGGCGACAACCGTGCCACCGGACCCGTGGCATCGGCCTCGAAAAGTTCGCGCAACTGTTCTGCGGCCTCGCGTGCAGTCTGGATCAGCATCGCTTCGTCGTGGTGCACTGCGTACTGCGCGTCGAGCTGGCTTTCGTCGTGCTGCTTGAACAAAGTCACTGCGCGTTCGGCGGCAGTGACGCCGAAACCGACGCGCAGCAGCGCCTGGTGCGCAACTTCGAGGCTGGACGGGAAGGTTTCGCGGTAGATCGATTTCACGCCGAGGTCGCGCAGCCGGAAATGGTGCACGCGGTTGCGCGCGCGGGCGAGGATCGGCAGGTTGGGAAAATGTTTGCGCACCACGCGCGCGGTGCGCACCGAGGCTTCGACGTCGTCGATGGCGAGCACGAAGAGTCTGGCTTCGCCGGTCTTCGCGGCTTCCAGCAGCTCGAGGCGCGAGGCGTCGCCGAAATACACCTTGTTGCCGAAGCGGCGCACGAAATCCACCTGCTGGTAATTGGCTTCCAGCGCGGTGAAGTTCACGCCGCACATGCGCAGCACCCGCGAAACGATTTGCCCGTAGCGGCCGTAACCGGCGATGATCACCGGGCTGGCGGGCCCGTCGATGGTGTCGTAGGCCGGCGGCGCGGTGCGTTCCAGCCAGCGCGCGAGCAGGTTTTCGTGCAGTGCGAACAGGCCCGGCGCCAGCATCATCGACACCGTCACCACCAGCACCATCAGCTGCGCGGCGTCGGACGCGACCACGCCCAGCGCGGCGGCGGCGGCGAGCAGCACGAAGGCGAATTCGCCGCCTTCGCACAATGCGACGGCGATGCGCTGCGCGGTGTCGTTGGGCGTGCCGCGCAGGCGGGCGACGGCGTACATGATGGCAAACTTGATCGTCATCAGGCCGACGGCGAGGCCGATGATGGTGAACGGTTCGGCGATCAGCCGCCCGAGGTCGGCGCCCATGCCCACCGCCATGAAAAACAGGCCGAGCAGCAGGCCCTTGAAGGGCTCGATCTCGGCTTCGAGTTCGTGGCGGAATTCGGAATCGGCGAGCAGCACGCCGGCGAGGAAGGCGCCCAGCGCCATCGACAGGCCGATTTTTTGCATGATGATCGACACCCCGATCACCAGCAGCAGCGCCGCGGCGGTGAAGCTGTCGCGGCTGCCGTGGGTGGCGATGAATTTCAGCGCGGGCCGCATGAACAGGCGGCTGCCGGCGATGACCACGGCGATGGCGGCGAGGCCCTTCAGCGCGGCGATCCAGTTGCCGTCGGTGTCGGCGCCGGCGGCAAGCAGCGGCAGCAGCGCCAGCAGCGGGATCACCGCGATGTCCTGGAACAGCAGCACGGCAAAGGCATCGCGGCCGTGGCGCATGCCGAGCTGGCGGCGTTCGGCGAGTGCCGTCAGCACCAGCGCCGTCGACGACATTGCGCAGGCGGCGCCGGCGACCAGCGCCGTCTGCCAGGGCCAGCCCAGCGCGAGCCCGGCCGCTGTCAGCGCTGCGCCGGTGAACACCACCTGTGCGCCGCCGAGCCCGAACACCGGCTGGCGCAGCGCCCACAGCCGCGCCGGATCGAGTTCGAGGCCGATCAGGAACAGCAGCAGCACCACGCCGAATTCGGCGAAGTGCAGCGTCGATTCCGGATCGGCGACCACGCCCAGCCCCCACGGGCCGGCGATCATGCCCGCGGCGAGGTAGCCAAGCACGGCGCCGAGTTTGAAGCGCTGGAATATCGGTACCAGCACCACGGCGATCAACAGAAAAATGGCGGCCTGTTCGAGTAAGGGCATGGTTCCGACCTCTTGACGGTGTGATGCGCCTGCGACGGGTCGCATGGCGCGCGGCCGGGATCACCCGGCGCAATGCCGAGTGTATCCCGTGATCGGAGGAAGGCGGCGGATCCGCCGCGGCGGCGTCAGCGCTGTTCGGCGATGAACTTGCGGATTTCGGCGACCAGTTCCGGGCGACCCTGGATGCCGGTCTTGCCGGTGTGCGACACGCCTTCGAGCAGCACCAGTTTCATGCCGGGACGGATCTGTTTCAGCTCCTGCATGCCTTTCAGCGTGTGGTCGAGCGTGCCGACGATGCCCAGAGTCGGCACCTGGACCGCGGCCATCTGCTCGGCGGTGACGGCCTGGTCCTTGTAACCGCGCAGCGAGGCCGCGGTGGCGCGCTGGTCGAAACTTTTGTCGGCGCGGCAGGCGGCCATGCGTTTCTGGATTTCTTCCTCGGTGGGCTTCATGCCGGCTGGCGCCTGGCGCATCAGGCGGCTGCGGCTGATGCAGTCGCGCTCGATTTCGGCGGCCTCGGTTTCGATGCGCGGATTGTTGGCTTCCTTCGGCGAACGTCCCGGCCCGGCGACCTGCACCCCGGTGAGGAAACGTTCGGGATGCAGCGTCAGCAGCTGCGCGACGGTGCTGCTGCCCAGGGAAAAGCCGATGATGTGCGCACGCTCGATCTTCAATGCGTCGAGGATGCGCACCACGTCCAGCGCCTGCTGGCGGCCATAGGCGGCGGGATCGTGCGGCGAGTCGCTCTTGCCGTGGCCGCGCGCGTCAAAGGCGATGACGCGGAAATCCTGCGCCAGGTTGTCGACCACGCCGCGGCTGGTCCAGCTCTCAAGGTTGGAGGTGCCGCCGTGCAGCAGCACGATGGCAGGCCCCTTGCCGGTGTCGATGTAGCGGATTTTCACGCCGTTGGCGTCGAGGTACTTGTCCTCGTGGGCGAGCGCGGGCGCCGTGGCAAAACACAGCAGCAGCGATGCGTAACGGATGATCGGGTTCATGGGCCTCTTCCTTGTGGCGTGTTGTTCTTATATGTTCCGCGATTGTGATGCGGCGGGTGATGCATCGTAGCCAAATCGCCGCTGCGTGTCTGCGACATGGCGGCAAGGCTATCTGGCCTCGCGCAGCATGCGTTCGATTTCCGCCGCCGACTTTTCCTCCGGCGATTCCTGCGCCGGAACATTGATTTCGATATTGCCGTTCGCGCGTGCCGGTTTGGCATCGTTGAAGCCGGTCACCAGCTGCGGATAAAACACCACCAGCAGCAGCGCGACGACCTGCACGATGACGAAAGGGATGACGCCCCTGTAGATGTCGGCTGTCCTGATCTGCGGCGGCGCGACGCTGCGCAGGTAGAACAATGAGAAGCCGAACGGCGGAGTGAGGAACGAGGTCTGCAGGTTCATGCCGATCATCACCGCGAACCACACCGGGTCGATGCCGAGTTTCATCGCCACAGGCCCCAGCAGAGGCAGCAGGATGAAGGCGATCTCGAAAAAGTCTATGAAAAAGCCGAGTACGAAAATCATCAGATGCACGACGATCAGGAAGCCGATGACACCGCCGGGCACCAGCGTGAACAGCCGCTCCACCCACAGGTCGCCGTCGACGGCGCGGAAGGTGAGCGCGAACACGGTAGAGCCGATCAGGATGAACATCACGAAGCACGACAGTTTTGTCGTCGAGTCCAGCGCTTCCTTCAGTACCTTCATGTTGAGCCGGCGCTTGGCGGCGGCCAGCACCAGTGCGCCTACCGCGCCCAGCGCGCCGCCTTCGGAGGGCGTGGCAATGCCGGCGAAGATCGAACCCAGCACCAGGAACATCAGCGCCAGCGGCGGCACCATCACCAGCAGCGCATGCCGGTAAAGCGCCGCGCCGCGCAGTCTGCGCGCCTCGGGCGGCAGCGCCGGCGCGGCGGCGGGATGGATCATCGAGGTGATGAACACGTAGCCGACCAGCAGCGCGACCAGCAGCAGTCCAGGCAGCACCGCGCCGGCGTACATGTCGCCGACCGGCGCGCCGAGCACGTCGGCGAGCACTATCAGCACGATCGAGGGCGGGATGATCTGCGCCAGCGTGCCGGAGGCGCAGATCACGCCGCTGGCGAGCCGCGGCGAATATTTGTAGCGCAGCATCACCGGAAGCGAGATCAGACCCATGGCGATCACCGATGCGGCGATCACGCCGGTGGTGGCGGCGAGCAGCGCGCCGACGAATATCACCGCGTAGGCGACGCCGCCGCGTACCGGGCCGAACAGCTGGCCGATGGTGTCGAGCAGGTCCTCTGCCATGCCGCTGCGCTCCAGCACCAGGCCCATGAAGGTGAAGAACGGGATTGCCAGCAGCAGCGGGTTGGCCATGATGCCGTAGAGCCGCTGCGGCAGCGCCTGCAGCAGTTCGGGCTGCAGCAGGCCGAGTTCGAACCCTATGAAGGCGAACAGCAGGCCGTTGGCGGCGAGCGCAAAAGCGACCGGGTAGCCGAGCAGCAGGAAGGCGGCGAGCCCGACGAACATCAGCGGCGCCATCAGTTCGAGGGCCATGGTTCAGCGCTGCGGGATATCGGCTTCAGCGGCGGGCGGCGGCAACATTCCGCGCAGGAAGGCGATTTTCTTGATGGTTTCGGAGGCGCCCTGCAGGATCAGCAGCGCGAAGGCGGCCGGCACCAGGAACTTGATCGGCCAGCGCAGCAGGCCGCCGGCGTCGGTGGAGATTTCGTTGATGCGGTAAGACTCGGCGAACGCCGACCAGCCGAACCAGAGCATGATCGCGCACACCGGCAGCAGCATGAAGACGTGGCCGAAGAGGTCGATCCAGGCCTGCGCCCGCGGCGTCAGGCGCCCGGCGACGAGGTCGATGCGGACGTGGGCGTTGTGTTTCAGGGTGTAACCGGCGGCGCCGAGGAACACGATGGAATACAGGTACCACTGGATTTCGAGGAAGGCGTTGGAGCTGAGGTTGAAGCCGTAGCGGGCGACGGCATTGCCTGCACTGATGAATATGCACAGCAGGACCAGCCACCAAGTGCCGCGGCCGGCGGTCTCGTTCAGCGCGTCGATGGCGCGCGACAGGGCGAGCAGCATTTTCATGATGCGGATTGCGATCTCCTCCGGCCGACTATCATACGGGGAAGCCGCCGTTCCGCATGATAAAATTCGCGCCTCCGACCGCAACCACGGACCATCATGTTCAACAGCAGCCTCGAGAAGACCGATCCCGAAATATTCCGCGTGGTGGAGCAGGAAGCGCAGCGCCAGGAAGACCACATCGAGCTGATCGCCTCCGAAAACTACGCCAGCCCCGCAGTGCTGGCGGCGCAGGGTTCGGTGCTGACCAACAAGTATGCCGAAGGTTACCCCGGCAAGCGTTACTACGGCGGTTGTGAATACGTTGATATCGCCGAACAGCTGGCGATTGACCGCGCCAAGGAACTGTTCAAGGCGGGCTACGCCAACGTGCAGCCGCATTCGGGCGCGCAGGCCAATGCGGCGGTGTTTCTCGCGACTCTGAAGCCCGGCGATACCATCCTCGGCATGCGGCTCTCGGACGGCGGTCACCTGACCCACGGCGCCAAGGTCAACATCAGCGGCAAGTACTACAACGCCGCGAGCTACGGGCTCAATCCCCAGACCCAGGCGATCGACTATGACGAGGTTGCGGAACTGGCGAAGGTCAACAAGCCGAAGCTGATCGTCGCGGGCGCTTCGGCCTACGCGCTGGTGATCGACTGGAAAAAGTTCCGCGAAATCGCTGACGGCGTAGGCGCACTGCTGATGGCCGACATGGCGCACTATGCCGGGCTGGTCGCGGCGGGGCTTTATCCCAGTCCTGTCGGCATCGCAGATTTCGTCACCACCACCACCCACAAGACGCTGCGCGGCCCGCGCGGCGGCCTGATCCTGTCGAGCGCTGAACACGAGAAGATCCTCAATTCCGCAGTGTTTCCCGGCTCGCAGGGCGGCCCGCTGATGCACGTGATCGCCGCCAAGGCGGTGGCGCTGAAGGAGGCGATGACCAAGGAGTTCCGCCAGTACCAGCAGCAGGTGCTCGACAACGCGCGGATGATGGCGAAAGTGCTGCAGGAGCGCGGTTACCGCATCGTCTCCGGCCGCACCGACTGCCACCTGTTCCTGCTCGACCTGCGCGACAAGCCGGTGACCGGCCTCGAGGCGGAAAAGGCGCTGGGCAGCGCCAACATCACGGTCAACAAGAATTCGGTGCCCAACGACACCCGCACGCCGACGGTGACCAGCGGCGTGCGCATCGGCTCGCCGGCGATGACCACGCGCGGCTTCGGGAAGCCCGAGGCGGAAAAGCTCGGCCACCTGATCGCCGACGTGCTGGATGCGCCGGCCGACGCCAGGGTGATCGACGCCGTGCGCGGCGCAGTGAAGTCGCTGTGCGACAAATTTCCGGTATACCGCTGAACTTAAGGCCGGCCACTCCGCATGAAATGCCCATTCTGCAAATCGGACGAAACCCAGGTCATCGACTCGCGCGAGAGCGATGATGGCGACACCATCCGCCGCCGCCGCAAGTGCGTGTCGTGCAGCAAACGCTTCACGACCTACGAGACGGTCGAGCTGCGCATGCCGCAGGTGGTCAAGCAGGACGGCAGCCGTGCCGAGTTCGACCTTGAAAAGCTGCGCACCAGTTTCATGCGCGCACTGCACAAGCGGCCGGTGCCGACGCCGCTGGTCGACGAGGCGATCGGCACGTTGACCAACGCGCTGCTGTCGCTGGGCGAGCGCGAGGTGCCGGCGCGCCGCGTCGGCGAGATGGTGATGCGCGAACTGAAAAAACTCGACGAAGTGGCTTACATCCGCTTCGCTTCCGTCTACCGCAGCTTCCAGGGCGTCGAGGATTTCACCGACGCCATCAAGGAAGTGCGCCGGCCCACCCGCGGCAAGTGACGCGCAGGGCCGCGCCAGCCGCGGTCGCAACGCATATGTTTACATCCGACGATCAACGCCACATGGCCTATGCGCTGGAACTCGCGGCACGCGGCCTCTACACCACCACGCCCAATCCGCACGTCGGCTGCGTGATCGTGAAGGACGGCGCGGTGGTTGGCGAAGGCTGGCACGAGAAAGCCGGTGCGGCGCATGCCGAGACAGTCGCGCTGGAGCGCGCGCGCAAAAAAGCGGCGGGTGCGACGGTGTACGTGACGCTGGAGCCCTGCGCCCACCACGGCCGCACGCCGCCCTGCGTCGATGCGCTGCTCAAGGCGAAACCGGCGCGGGTGGTGGCGGCGCTGCAGGATCCGAATCCGCAGACCGCGGGCAGGGGTTTCGATCAATTGCGCGCCGCCGGCATCCAGGTCGATGTCGGCCTGATGGAAACGGAAGCGCGCGAACTCAACATCGGTTTCATCACACGCATGACCCGCGGTACGCCTTGGGTGCGCATGAAGGTGGCGGCGAGTCTCGACGGCCGCACCGCGCTTGCCGACGGCCAGAGCCGGTGGATCACCGGCAATGACGCGCGCCGTGACGGCCATGCCTGGCGCGCGCGCGCCTGCGCGGTGCTGACGGGCGTGGGCACGGTGAAGGACGACGACCCGCAGCTCAACGTGCGCGAAGTGCAGACCACGCGCCAGCCGCTCAGGGTGGTGGTGGACAGCCGGCTGCAGACGCCGCTGACTGCAAAGGTGCTCGGCCCCGGCACCATCATCGCTGCCGCCGGCGTCGATGCGCCGCGCAGCGTGGCGCTCCGTGCGCACGGCGCCGAGGTGGTGGTGCTGCCCAACCACGAGGGCAAGGTCGAACTGCCGGCGCTGCTGCAGGAACTGGCGCGGCGCGGCTGCAATGAAGTGCATGTCGAGGCCGGCCACAAGCTGAACGGTTCGCTGCTGGCCGAGGGTCTCGTCGACGAACTGCTGATTTATCTGGCGCCGAACATCCTCGGCGATACCGCGCAGGGCATGTTCCACCTGCCGCCGCTGAAAAACCTGGACGAGCGGCGCAATGTGCGCATCACCGATGTTTCGCGCGTCGGCGAGGACATCCGGGTGCTGGCGAGGCTGGACCGATGAGGGTCTGCTAATGTTTACCGGCATTGTCGCGGCGGTCGGCCGCATCGAAAAAGTGTCTCCCGCACCGGGCGGCGCGCGCCTGCGCATTGCCGCTGCCGGACTCGGCATGGACGACGTGGCGCTGGGAGACAGCATCGCGGTCAGCGGCGTATGCCTGACCGTGGTGGCTTTGGGGAATGTAGATTCGGACAAAACGCATTTCGAAGCCGAGGTATCGCAGGCAACGCTGGATACGGTTGCCGGATTTGCGCAGGGCTCGGCGGTCAACCTCGAAAAGGCATTGCGGCTGTCCGACCGGCTCGGCGGCCACCTGATGAGCGGGCATGTCGACGGCAGCGGCACCGTGGTTTTGTTCGAGGCTGCCGGCGACAATCGCCGCCTGGTCGTCGAAGCGCCGCATGCGATCGCGCGCTACATCGCGCGCAAAGGTTCGATCACGGTCGATGGCGTCAGCCTGACGGTGAACGCGGTCGAGGGTAATACGTTCGAGGTCAACCTGATTCCGCACACGCTGGCTTCGACCACGCTGCAGGGGCTGAAACCGGGCGCGAAGGTGAATCTTGAGGCGGACCTCCTGGCGCGTTACATTGAGCGCCTGCACGACGCCGGACCGGCAGGGAAATGAAATCTTGAAATCTGGAAACCACGAATTGGCCATCAGCCCCACAGCCGACATCATCGCCGACATGCGCGCCGGGCGCATGGTGATCCTCGTCGACGAGGAAGATCGCGAGAACGAGGGCGACCTGGTGCTGGCTGCGGAATTCGCCACCGCCGAGACCATCAATTTCATGGCGCGTTACGGGCGCGGGCTGATCTGCCTGACGCTGACCGAAGAGCGCTGCCGGCAACTCAATCTGCCGCTGATGGTCAGCAACAACCGTTCGCCCATGGGCACCAATTTCACGCTGTCGATCGAGGCCGCGGAGGGTGTGACCACCGGGATTTCGGCGGCGGACCGCGCGAAGACGGTGCAGGCGGCGATCCGCGCCGACGCCAGTCCCGCCGACATCGTGCAGCCTGGACACATCTTCCCGCTGATGGCGCAGAACGGCGGCACGCTGGTGCGCGCCGGGCATACCGAGGCGGGCTGCGACCTCGCGCGGCTGGCGGGGCTCACGCCGGCGGCGGTAATCTGCGAAATCCTCAAGGACAACGGCGAGATGGCGCGGCTGCCCGATCTGGTCGAGTTTGCCGCGCAGCACAGGCTGAAGATCGGCACCATCACCGACCTGATCCAGTACCGCAGCAGCAACGAATCGCTGGTGCAGCGCGCGACCGAGCGCGACATCGAGACTGCGCACGGCGCGTTCCGGCTGGTGGCCTACACCGAGACGGCGGGGCGGCAGACCCACCTCGCGCTGGTGCGCGGCAGGATCGCGGCGCGCGACGAAGTGCTGGTGCGGGTGCACGAGCCGGTGTCGCTGATCGACGTGCTCGATACCAGTGCGACCAGCCATTCGTGGAACCTGCACGATGCGATGGCGGAAATCGCGCGCGCGGATCGCGGCGTGATCATCCTGCTGCACCGCCAGGAAACCGCGGAGGAACTGCTGGAGCGGGCGCGGCCGCAGCATGAACGCGGGGGCCCGGCGAAAATCGTGCTGCGCAACTACGGCATCGGCGCGCAGATCCTGCGCGACCTCGGCGTCAGGAAAATGAAGGTGATGGCGCAGCCGCTGAAGATGCCGAGCATGGCGGGCTTTGACCTCGAGGTGACGGGCTACCTGCAGCCGCCGGGAAAAGCGTGAAGAACTGAGGACGGGGAACATGGCGCGATACGACGACATCGAAGAGCTGGAACCGGAAGACCAGGGCGCGGGCCTGCGCATCGGCATCGTGATGGCGCGCTTCAACATCGACGTCGGCGACGGCCTGCTGTCGGCCTGCACCGCGACGCTGGTGAAGCACGGCGTGGCGAAAAAGGACATGCGCATCGTCACCGTGCCCGGCGCGCTGGAAATCCCGCTGGCGCTGAAGGCGATGGCAATCAGCGGCAAGTACGATGCATTGATCGCACTGGGCGCGGTGATCCGCGGCGAGACCTATCACTTTGAAATCGTCTCCAACGAATCAGCGCGCGGCATCACCGAGGTGCAGCTGGAAACCGGCATGCCGGTCGCCAACGGCATACTCACCACCGAGGACGATGACCAGGCCGAGGTGCGCATGGCGCAGAAGGGCGCGGACTGCGCGCTGGCGGCAATCGAGATGGCGCATTTGCTGAAACGCCTACAGTAAGGCCGTTGCGGTTATAATATAACTATTTGTTTATAAACGATATTTTGTGCCGCACGGTGTGTGGCCGTCACACCGGGAAATCATGAAATCCAGCCGCCGCCGTTCGCGCGAATTCGCCCTGCAGGGCCTCTACCAGTGGCAGCTCGCCGGCACAGATCCCGCGGCCATAATTGCGCAACTGGGTGAGGCCGAAGGTTTCGGCAAGATCGACGGCGATTATTTCCGGCTGCTGCTGGAGGGCGCCGTGGCCGGCGCGCCGGAGATGGAGCAGCTGATCGCGCCGCTGCTCGACCGCGCCTACAAGAGCCTGTCGCCGGTGGAGCGCGGCATCCTGCTGCTGGCGGGTTTCGAATTTGCCAATTGTCCGGAGGTGCCGTACCGGGTGATCATCAACGAGGCGATCGAGCTCGCCAAATCATTCGGCGGCACCGACGGCCACAAGTATGTCAACGGCGTGCTCGACAAAATGGCGGCGCAGCTGCGCACCGCCGAAGTGCAGGCCGGACGTCATTGAACGTGCATGGAGTATGGTGATGGATGAACGACTGAAAAAACGCATCTACGCGTTCTATTTTGCAGGGGCGCTGAACCTGATACTGGGCATGTACGTGCTGCTTTACGGCGACAAGCTCGACGAGGGTCCGCGCACCATCATGCTGATTTTCTTTTTCGGCTTTGCCGCGGTGGACTTCTGGTTCCCGGTGCAGCTGAAGAAAAAATACGAGGAACAGCTGGCTGCATACCAGCGCATGCAGCACGAGCAGGCGGCGCAGGCCGAACAGGCCGAACAGCCCAAGCCGTGACGCTTATCCTGCTGTCAGCATGCCCGACAGCAGGGTGGCGATGCCGAGGAAAGAGAAAAATCCGACGATGTCGGTGACCGTGGTCAGGATGATTGACGAAGCCGACGCCGGATCCTGTCCAAAGCGGCTGAGCATGATGGGCACCAGTGCGCCGGCGAAACCGGCGGCGACCATCGCAATCACCATCGCCGCGGCGATGATTATCACCAGCCCGACCGAACCGCTCCACAAATAGACGCCGATCGCCGTGGTGGCGGCCACCGCGAGGCCGTTGACGAATCCGACGCCGACTTCCTTGATGACCACCCGCGGCCAGTGGCGCAGGCTGATCTCACGCAGCGCCAGCCCGCGCATGGTGACCGCCAGCGCCTGGGCGCCGGCGTTCCCGGATTGTCCGGCGACCACCGGCAGCAGCACCGCCAGCGCGGTGAACTTGGCGATGGTGCCTTCGAACAGGCCGACCACCGACGCGGCGAGAAAGGCCGTCAGCAGGTTGATCTGCAGCCACGGCAGGCGTTTTTTCACGGCGAATGATGCCTTCGACAGCGCGCGTTCGTCCTTGCTCGCGCCGACCATGGTCTGGATGTCGATGCTGGCTTCTTCCTGTGCCGCGGAGACCAGTGCCGACTGTCGGATCACGCCGACCAGCCGTCCCGAAAAATCCACCACCGGCAGGTCGGTGATGTCGCTGCGTTCCAGCAGTTCCACCACTTCCTCGCGCGGCGCGGTGTCGGTGACGACCGCGGAGATTTTCCGCCGCAGACGCAGCAGCGGGAAATCCGGAGCCGCCATCGCCAGTTCCTGGATCTGCACCCGGCCCTCGAGGTTGCCGGCATGGTCGACCACGAAAATCTCGCGCACGTCGCGCCGCTTCATGCCGCGCAGCCGCGTCAGCGCTTCGTGCGCGGTGTATTCGGAGCGTAGGGTGACGATGCGCGGATCCATCAGCTGGCCGGCGGAATCCTGCGGGTAGGCCATCAGCTTGACGAGTTCGCCGGCGATCTGCGGATCGAGCAGCGCCAGGTAACGCCGGCGTTGCTCCGTGTCGAGCCCGGCGAGCAGTGCGGCGGCCAGCGCCGGCTCGAGTTCGCTGAGCAGGTGGCGCACCAGTTCGTCCGGCAGCAGTTCGATCACCGCGTGTTCGACGTCGGAGGCCAGCTGTTCCCACACCGGAACCACGGCATGCGCCGGTTGTGCGGCGAGCAGTGCGGCGACCTCGGCGGTATCCATCAATTCCAGCCGTTGTGCCGCCTCGCCGGGATAATCGAGCAGGAAACGCAGGTTGAGGGCGGATACCGCGGCGCTGGCGCTAGCGTTCATCCGGTTCCCCTCCGGTTTGCGGTCGCGCGACCGGCAGCAGGCTGACGGCCAGCTGGATCAGGCTGGAGACACCCAGCCAGAAACCGCCGGCGATGTTCGCGGCGATATCGCCATGGCCGCCAAGTGCCTCAGGATTGCGCCGGTTGCGCAGGAAGGCACGGGCCAGCACGCCGCGGTCGAGGGCGCCGACGAAACGCTCATCGCGCTCGACCACCGGCAGCGACTGGTAGTCGTCCCAGCCTGTGTGCTCGCCGACGGCGCGGATGGTGGCGCGCGCCGGCAGCGTGTAGCCGGTCTTGCGCATGATCTTGTGCAGCGGCGCATCGGGCGGCGCGCGCAGCAGATCGGGCAGGTCGGCATGGCCGAGCAGGCGCTGGCCGGCGCCGAGCACGAAGATGCCCGCCCTGCCTTCATCCTCGGCTTCGCGCACCCGTCGCAGCGCGGCTTCGGCGGTGGTGTCCGCGGGCATGGCAAGCACCCGCGGATCCATCCATGCGCCTACGGTGTCCTCCGGATAACCCAGCAGCAGGCGGAAGGCCATGGCCTGCGCGGTGGGCAGCTGGGCGAGCAGGTCGTTGCGCCGCGATTCGGCCATGTAATGGAGTACCGCGACTCCGGCCTGCGGCCCCATGGCGCGCAGCAGCGCGGGCGCGGTCGCGTCGTCGATGTTTTCCAGGCAGCGCGCGGCGTGCAGCGGCAGCATTGCGCGCAGCACCGGCGCCGCCAGCCGGGCCGGCACGTCGGCGAGCAGGGCGGCGACGTTCTGCGGCGCGACGCGTTCCAGCACCCGCGCGGCGTCGGCCGGATGTGCTTCGATGAAGGCGAAGGACAGGTCAGCGGTGCCGGCCACGTTCAGCGATCCCCGATTTTGAGCACGATGGGTTCTTCGCCGAACACCCTGGCGGGCAGGGTGACGCGGCCTTCATCGGTCTCGAGGACTACAGTGATAGGCGTGAACTCGAGGATGCGACCCTCGAAGCCGGCAACCTTCACATGCTGGCCCACCGAAAACGACTGCCGCAGGTGATGGCCGCCGATCAGGTTGGCGACGTAGTTGCGGGCGCCGAGGCTCAACGCCAGCGCCACCGAGGCCGCCATGGTGCCGCCGGCGACCGCGGCGATGATCACCAGGAAGGTGACCTCGATGCCGATCTGGTCGGCGCCGACCAGCAGCGCGGTGACGAGGATGATCACCTGCACGGTGCGGCCCAGCAGTTCGCGCTGGCGGCGCCCGGCGATCGCGGAGGTCGCTGCTATCAGGTCGCGTACGAGGCGGCTCAGCAGGAAGCCGGCGACGACGATCAGCGCACCCACGAACAGCGTGGGTACGTAGTTCACCACGCCCGCCAGCCAGGCGGTGAATGCGCTCAGGCCCAGTACCTGGGTGGCTGCGGTGACGAAGAACAGCAGCACTACCCAGAACACGATGCTGCCGAGTATCCGTGCCGACGATTGCGGCAGCTTGGTGCGCTCGGCCGTGCCCGCGGCCGATACCCGCAGCAGCATGCGGTCGATGATGATGGCGGCGCGGATCGCCAGCGTACGCAGCAGGCGGGCGACGATCCAGCCGGCCAGCAGCAGCAGGAAGGCGCCCAGTATGTTCGGCAGATTCTGTCCGACGCGTTCGGCGAATTGCATGAATGCTCCGCTCAGCGCCGCGCTCCAGTTGCTCAGGATTTCCATTGCTTCATTCGCCCGGTATGGTCTTGTGATATGCGGGATTGTGATCCGCTGGTGTCCGGTCGAGCTTAGCATCAGCCAGCGGACGATGCCATTACAGGCCGCGGCGCGATGTCGTGGACGATCTGCGGTGGCGGCGGGGTGGCGCCGATGGTGGTTTGCGGGCGGCCTGTTCAGTGGCTGCGGGTTTGGATATGCTTGAAAACGCGCAGCCGATGCGCGTTGACAACGAATTGTTTTGAATGGTGATTTTGTGAACGTCCCGCTGCTGACCGAGTTGCCGTACCGCGCCGACAGCGCCGCGCTGTTCGAGGCCGTCGCCGATCGGCCGTGGGCGGTGTTCCTCGACAGCGGGCTGCATCACCCGGGGCGCGCGCGTTACGACATCATCGCGGCGGAGCCGCACGTGCGGCTGGTGACGCGCGGCGCATTGACCGAAGTCCATGCCGAGGGCATCGAACTGTCGCGCGCCGATCCTTTCGACCTGCTGCGTGCGCACCTCGCGGCGGACACGGCGACGGCCGCGGACCTGCCTTTCAGCGGCGGCGCCATCGGTTATTTCGGCTATGACCTGGCGCGCCGCATCGAGCGCCTGCCGGTGCGCGCGCGCAACAGCGAGCGCATCCCGGACATGGCCGTAGGCATCTATGACTGGGCGGTGGTGGTCGACCATTCCGAACGTCGCGCCTGGCTGGCCGGCCACGGTCGCGATCCCGACACCGACCGCAAGTGGGACGCGCTGGTAAGGCTGTTCACGGAACCTCCCGCCGAGCGCCGCCGCGAGCCGTTCCGCGTCACCTCGCCGGTGAACTCGAACTTCACCCCGCGCGGCTACGGCCATGCCTTCGGCCGCGTGCTCGAGTACATCCACAACGGCGACTGCTACCAAGTGAACCTGGCGCAGCGTTTTTCCGCACACGCGACCGGTGATCCGTGGCTGGCCTACCAGCGGCTGCGCCTGATCAACCCGGCGCCGCACGCGGCCTACCTGTCGACGCCGTACGCGCACATCCTGTCGGCCTCCCCGGAGCGTTTTCTCAGTGTGTGCAACGGCCTGGTGGAAACCCGGCCGATCAAGGGCACGCGGCCGCGCGCGGGCCATGCCCGGCTCGATGCCGAACTGATTGCGGAACTGGTCGCCAGCGAGAAGGACCGCGCCGAGAACCTGATGATCGTCGACCTGCTGCGCAACGACCTGTCGAAGAACTGCGCACTGGGCTCGGTGAAGGTGCCGAAGCTGTTCGAGGTGGAGAGTTTCGCCACCGTGCACCACCTGGTGAGCACAGTCACCGGCCGGCTTGCGCCCGGGCGCGACGCCATCGACCTGCTGCGCGGCGCGTTTCCCGGTGGTTCGATCACCGGCGCGCCCAAGGTGCGCGCGATGCAGATCATCGAGGAACTGGAGCCCAACCGCCGCGGCGTCTATTGCGGCGCGATCGGCTACCTCGGCTACGACGGCAACATGGATACCAATATCGCGATTCGCACACTGGTGCACGCCCACGGTTCCATCCGTTTCTGGGCAGGCGGCGGCATCGTCGCCGATTCGCAGCGCGACGCCGAGTACCAGGAAACCTTCGACAAGGCGGCGGCGATGCTGCACCTGCTGCAGCAGAGCGCCGAGAGCGCGAGCGGCGGCTGAAGGCGTTCATCGTCCTGTAACCATCCGGCATTAAGGTGCGTGGCTTCCATCATTCGGGAGCGCGCATGAGCCACAGTTACAGCGACGGGCGGACACTCAACTTCTCGTCCAATTCCACGTTCGAACAGGTACTCGAGGCACGGCTGTCACGCCGCGGCCTGATGAAAGGCGCCGCGGCGCTTGCGGTTGCCGGCAGCCTGCCACTGGCGGGCTGTGCAACCGGCCTGAAACGCGAGGCCGTACTCGGTTTTCGCGGCATTTCCGTTTCCACGGCTGATGCGGTTCGTGTCCCTGAAGGGTATGCAGCGAACGTGCTGTACGCCTGGGGCGATCCCGTCGGCCACCCTTCCGGTGCGCCGGCATTCAGGGCCGATGCGACCAATACCGCCGACGAGCAGGCGCTGCAGGCGGGCATGCACCACGACGGCATCCACTATTTCCCGCTGCCCTACGGTTCGGACAATTCCGCGAACGGCCTGCTGGTGATGAACCACGAGTACACCGACGACGGCCTGCTGCATGCTGGCGGTTTCGCCGACTGGAGCGCAGAAAAGGTGCGCAAGGCGCAGAACGCCCACGGCTGCTCGGTGATCGAGGTGCGCAACCGCGGCGGGCAGTGGGAAGTGGTGCGGCCTTCGCCGTTCGCGCGCCGCATCACCGCGCGCACGCCAATGCGCATCGCCGGTCCGGCGGCGGGCAGCGCCGGCATGAAAACTGCGGCCGATCCTGCGGGTACGACGGTGCTGGGCACCTTCAACAACTGCGCGCATGGTTATACGCCCTGGGGCACCTTCCTCACCTGCGAGGAAAACTGGGACACTTATTTCACCAACAGCGGCACCCTTACTGCGGATCAAAAACGCAACGGCGTATCGCCCAAGGGGCGCGGTTACCGCTGGAACGAGTTCGATGAACGTTTCGACGCCGGCAAACATCCCCGCGAACCCAACCGCCACGGCTGGGTGGTCGAGTTCGATCCCTATGATCCGCAGTCGCAGCCTGTCAAACGCACGGCGCTGGGACGTTTCAGCCACGAAGGGGCGTGGACCGCGACTGCAAACGACGGACGGCTGGTGGTGTACCTGGGTGACGACCGCCGTTTCGAATACATCTACAAGTTCGTGTCGCGCGACGCCTGGAGCCGCAGCGACCGCAGGGCCAATGCCGGCATCCTCGATCACGGCACACTTTATGTGGCGCGTTTCAGCGATGACGGCAGCGGCAAGTGGCTGCCGCTGGTGCATGGCCAGGACCGGCTCACCGCGGAAAACGGTTTCGCCGACCAGGCTGAAGTGCTGATCCGCACCCGCGCCGCGGCCGATGCTGCCGGCGCGACCAAAATGGATCGTCCCGAATGGATTGCCGTGCACCCGGCCACTAACGAGGTTTACTGCACGCTGAC
The DNA here is from genome assembly GCA_049433545.1 of Burkholderiales bacterium. Taxonomy (GTDB): domain Bacteria; phylum Pseudomonadota; class Gammaproteobacteria; order Burkholderiales; family SG8-41. Next base: position 17,680 of record JBMTEY010000019.1, read on the forward strand.
CAACAACAGCCAGCGCGGCGGCAAAAACCGGGCGGGCACCGACCGCGCCAATCCGCGCGCCAACAACGTGTTCGGCCAGATCATCCGCTGGCGCGAAAGCGGCAACGACCCGGCAGCGCTGGATTTCCAGTGGGATCTGTTTGCGGTCGCCGGCGATCCGCAGCACCCGGAGCCCGCCCGCCACGGCAACATCAAGGGCGACGCCTACGGCAGTCCCGACGGCCTGTGGTTCGACGACAGCGGAATGCTGTGGATACAGACCGACGTGTCGGCAAGCACGATAGGCAAAAACCACTATGCGCGGCTCGGCAACAACCAGATGCTGGCAGCGGACATCCGCACGGGAGAGACGCGGCGTTTCCTGACCGGCCCCGCGGGGTGCGAGGTGACCGGCGTGGTGATGACGCCTGATGCACGTACCATGTTCATCAACATCCAGCATCCCGGCGAATCACCCAAGGGGCGCAACGATCCGAAAAACCCGAAAGCGCACGGCAGCTGGCCCGACGGTGACGCCGGCGGGCGGCCGCGTTCGGCGACGGTGGTCATCCGCAAAAAGGACGGCGGGGTGATCGGCAGCTGAACCGGCGCCGGAGCGGTTTGCGGTTTTATGCCATCATCGCGTTTCGACGATAGCGGAGCGCGATGATGGCCGTTGTGGAACTGACGCAGGACAATTTCGAAAGCACGGTCACCGGCAACAAGATGGTGATCATCGATTTCTGGGCGCCGTGGTGTGGACCCTGCCAGGGTTTCGCGCCGGTGTTCGAGGCGGCCTCAGAACAACATCCCGACGTGGTGTTCGCGAAAGTGAACTCCGACGACGAGCAGGCGCTGTCCGCGCATTTCGGCATCCGTTCGATACCCACGATCATGCTGTTCCGCGAGGAAGTGATCGTGTTCATGCAGTCCGGCGCGCTGCCGGCCTCCGGACTGGAGAGCGTGCTGGCGCAGGCGAAAGCGCTGGACATGGACCAGGTGCGTCGCGACATCGCCGAGCGTACCGCCCAGGAAGCCCAGCAACAGCAATAAATATTAATTAAAACAAATACTTGATCATGTTCCGGCGGCGCCATCCAGCGCCGCCGCAGGCCGCGTGCTATTGCACCTTGATGCCTGCCTGTTGCACGACCTTTTTCCACTGCGCGAGATCTTCACGGATGAACCTGCCGAGTTCCTCGCTGGTGCTGGGTTGCGTCTCCGCACCCAGTGTGGCGAAGCGGCTGCGCACAGCGGCGACGGCGAGCACCTTGTTCAGCGTTTCGTTCAGTTTCGCGACGACAGGCCGCGGCGTGGCGCCGGGCGCGAGTATGCCGGTTACCGTGCTCGCGTCGAATCCAGGAACTCCGGACTCCCCGAGTGTGGGAACTTCCGGCAATGCTGCCGCACGTTTTGCGGTGGTGACTGCGATTGCGCGCACCCGGCCGGATTTTATGAACGGCAGCGCGGACGAGATCTGGTCTACGTGCGCGTACATGTGACCGGCGACAAGATCGATCAGCGCCGGTCCGCTGCCTTTGTATGGCACCAGGTTCATCTTCGCACCGGTGCGGATCATGAACAGTTCCGCGATCAGGTGATTGGTGGTGCCGACGCCGGCGTTGGCCATCAGCATGTTGCCGCGCTGGGCTTTGGCCACCGCGATCAGTTCCTTGGTGGTTTTGGCGGGCACCGAGGGATGCACGATCAGCGCGAGCGGCACAACGGCAATACGGCCCACCGGTGCGAGGTCACGCAGGATGTCGTAGGGCAGGTTGGTATACAGCGCCGGGCCGTTGGTCATCACGCTGCTCGAGGCCACCATGATGGTGTAACCGTCGGGCGCTGCGCGTACTACCGCGTTGGTGCCGATCGAACCGCCGGCGCCGGGGCGGTTTTCGACGAGGAACTGCTGGCTGAGGATTTTCGCCAGTTCGGGCGCGACGGTGCGCGCGGTGATGTCGACGTTGCCGCCGGGCGCGAACGGCACCAGTACACGTACCGGTTTGGACGGGTAGGTCTGCGCGGCAGCGGCGGCGGCAAATGCCATCAGCGTGAACGCGATCAACTGGTGCAGGCGGGACATGGAATGTATCCTCCGGGGGATTTGTTGTTCGGGTATTGTTCGGGCGCGAATCCTGATACCGCGGGCCATGTTTTCATTCCACCGCTGTTCTGTCAAACTCCATGCGGCCGCTGCACAATAACAATACGGCGGGCCCGAGCTAATCCCTGTTATTCATAAGCACGCAAAGGCACGTCCATGTCCAATCGCGGTTTCTGGATCGATCATTTTCCCGGCAATTTCCTGTGGTCCAATGCTGCGCTCGCCTGCAAGGGCATGGCGCCCTACGGCGTGGTGGCGATGGACGAGATCGACCGCATCGCCGAGAAACTGAAGACGCGGCAGGGCGAACCCGAGGCCTGGCAGCAGGAGTGGTGCGCAATGGCGGCGCAGGTCGAAAAAACCGCCGATGCCGCAGCCGCGCGCGGACTGGACCGCACGGCGGGTAATTATTATCTGCGCGCCGGCAACTACTATTACACCGGTGAACGTTTCATCCCGCCGGGCGAGGCCAAGGCGACCGTCGGGCGCAAGGCCTACCGCTGTTACCGCGAAGGCCTGACGCGGCGTCATCCCGAAATCGAATTCGTCGAGGTGCCTTACGAAGGGAAGACCCTGCCTGCGCTGTTCATGAAGGCGCCGGGGGTGTCGCTGCGCGCACCGACGGTGGTGATTTTCAACGGCATGGACAACTGCAAGGAAATGAGCGTGATCTTCGCCGGGCTGGAGTTCGCCAGGCGCGGCATGCACACGCTGGCGATCGACGGGCCGGGGCAGGGCGAGACCCTGCGTTTCCGCGGCATCCACAGCCGTTACGATTACGAAGTGCCGGGAAGAGCCGCGTATGACTATGTCGCGCAGCGCGCCGACGTTGACGCGTCGCGGGTAGTAATCATGGGTTACAGTTTCGGCGGTTACTACTCAACGCGCATCGCCGCGTTCGAGAAACGTTATGCCGCGGGCGTGGCGATGACTGCGCTGCACTGGGATCTCGCCGGCTGGCAGCAGAAGATCAAGGAAAAGGCGCAGGCCGAGGGCACCAAGGTTGCGCAGTCCAATTTCCAGTTCCAGTGGGTGGTCGGCGCGCCGGACACGGACAGCAGCATCGAGGTTGCTAAACGTTTTACGCTGAAGGACGTGGCCCACCAGATCACCATGCCTTTCCTGGTGACCCACGGCGCCAATGATCGCGTGGTGCCGGCGGAAAATGCGCAGAAGCTTTACGACGCGATCGGTTCGACCAGGAAAACACTGCGCGTGTTCAGCGCCGAAGACGGCGGCGCCGAACACGCCCATGTCGACAACCGCCAGGTCGGCGTCGATTTCGTCGCCGACTGGATTGCCGACAACCTTCCGCGCTGAACGGCGCGGGCGGCCGCGGTGCCGTTGCTGCTGGGCGTGGCCTGGGTGCATCTGCCCAACGGCTGGGTGTTCAGCGCACAGGGTGGGGGCTGTGAGTACCCGGTGTTCCTCGCGACGGCCGCGGTGATGCGGTTTCTGCTGGGCGACGGTGCGTACGCCCTGTCTTTGCGCCGCGCTCCACTGGCCGCGCTGCGAACTGCTGACCGCTTGGCATAATCGACATCCATGACACGCCTGCCTGCATTGTTTGTGTCCCACGGCGCGCCGACCCTGGCGCTAGAACCCGGGCCGACGCGTGGTTTCCTCGCGCAGCTTGGTGCGGAGCTGCCCCGGCCCAGGGCGATACTGATGGTGTCGGCGCATTGGGAAACTGCTACGCCGGCGGTCAGTACGGCGCCGCAGCCGGAGACCATTCATGATTTTTACGGTTTTCCCAAGGAGTTGTACCGGATGCGTTATCCGGCTCCGGGTGCAGCGGAGCCGGCACAGCAGGCGCTGCGGCTGTTGTCCGCTGCGGGAATCGAAGGGATTGCCGCGCCCGGCCGCGGACTCGATCACGGCGCCTGGGTGCCGCTGATGCTGATGTACCCGGATGCGAACATACCGGTAGCGCAAATCGCCGTGCAGACACGACTGGGTCCGGCGCATCATTTCCGTCTCGGCGAGGCCTTGCGGCCGCTGCGCGACGCCGGGGTGCTGATCATCGGCTCGGGCAGCGTGACGCACAACCTGCGCGAACTCGGCAGTCACGATTACGCTGCACCGCCGCCGGACTGGGTCAGCACATTCAATGACTGGCTGGCCGGCAGTCTCAAGAGCGGCGATGTCGCGAGCCTGCTGGATTACCGCAGCGTTGCGCCGCACGCGGCGCGCAACCACCCGACTGAAGATCACCTGCTGCCGCTGTTTTCCGCCCACGGGGCAGGGACTCCCGGCATACACCCGCAGCGCATCCACGCCGGCTATACCTATGGCGTGATCGGCATGGATGCCTGGCGATTCGACTGAGGATCATCAGTCCTGAAGCAGGGAGCTGCGCGGGTATGATGGCGGTCTTCTCAATCCCGCCATCATGAACGACAGTCCCCATCAACCGTCTTCCTGGGCGCCGCTGGCGCAGCCGCTGTTCCGCGCGCTGTGGATCGCCACCGTGGTGTCCAACATCGGCACCTGGGTGCACGAAGTCGGCGCCGGCTGGCTGATGGTGACGCTGGATCCGGATCCGCTGATGGTGTCGCTGGTGCAGGCTGCGACCATGCTGCCGATTTTCCTGCTGGCGCTTCCGGGCGGCGCCCTGGCCGACATCGTCGACCGGCGCCGGTACCTGATCTGTACACAGCTGTGGATGTTCGCAGCGGCGCTGCTGTTGGCAGTCGTGACCGCGGCCGGATGGATCAATGCATGGAGCCTGCTCGCATTGACGTTTGCGCTCGCCTGCGGCGCAGCCCTCAATACGCCGGCATGGGCGGCGATGCTGCCGGAGATCGTACCGCGGCCGCAACTGCAGTCTGCGATCGCACTGAACAGCCTCGGGATCAACCTGGCGCGCGCGGTGGGGCCGGCTCTGGCCGGCGTGGTGGTGGCGATGAGCGGACCGCAGTCTGCATTCCTGCTCAATGCGCTGTCGTTCGCGGCAGTGATCGTGGTACTGCTGCGCTGGAAACGTGAACCCCATGTCCATACGCTGCCTGCAGAACAATTCCTCGGCGCGATACGCGCCGGGGTACGCTACGTCAGGGAAGCGACGGCGCTGCAGCACGTGATGGCGCGCTCGGCGGCGTTTTTCCTGTTCGCGACGGCGCCGTGGGCGCTGTTGCCGCTGGTGGCGCGCGAGACCGGCGGCGGTGCGGGAACCTACGGCCTGCTGCTGTCAGGACTGGGCGCTGGCGCCGTTGCCGCGGCATTGCTGCTGCCGCGCCTGAGGGCGCGCTGTTCGCGCGATGCCCTGGTACGCGGCGGCACCGTGTTGTTTGCCGCGGCGGGAATCGCCATGGCGGAGGCCGGCAGCCCGGCTCTGTTGCTCCCGGTGATGATGGCGGCGGGGGCGGCGTGGCTGACCGTGCTGTCGACGCTGCATGTCAGCGCGCAACTCGCCGTGCCGCAATGGGTGCGTGCCCGCGCATTGTCGGTGTACCTGATGGTGTTCGCCGTCGGCATGTCCGGCGGCGCCGTGCTGTGGGGGGTGGTGGCTTCGCGCTGGAGCGTGTCGGCGGCGCTGGTCGCGGCGGCGGCAGGCGCCTTGGGCGGCATCTGGGTGACCTGGCGCCGATCGCTGGGCGCGGACGATGCGCTGTCGCGTACCGAGCCCGCACACTGGCCGCAGCCGCAGCAACATGCGGAGATTGCCCCGGAGCGCGGCCCGGTGCAGGTGCATGTCGAATACGAAATCGATCCGGCCGATGCAGAATCATTCATCGCCGCGGCGCAGGCATTGCGCGGCATACGCCGCCGTGACGGCGCCCTGTCCTGCGGGCTGTTCGAGGATGCCGCTCTGCCCGGACGTTATGTCGAGACCTTCGTCGTCGAATCCTGGGCCGAGCATCTGCGCCAGCACGACCGTGCGGTGGCCGGAGACACCACGGTGGTCGGGCGAGTGCGTGCCTTCCATCGCGGCGAAGGTCCGCCGCGCGTCGCCCACTGGGTTGCGGTCAATGCCGACGAGCCTGCCGGCGACGTGTTATAAACAACGGAACTTTTTCAAGGAGGCAGTCATGCAGGATCGCAAGGCCATCACCGGCGTACCCATCAACGATCTGGCGGCACGCCGCTGGAGCCCGCGTGCCTTTGATGCGCAGCGCGGCGTGAATCCGGAGCAGCAGGCGGCGCTGATCGAAGCGGCGCGCTGGGCGCCGTCATGCTTCGGCGAGGAGCCGTGGCGTTTCCTGATGTGGAATCGCGCAAATGATGAAAAGGGCTGGCAACAGGCGTTCGAATGCCTGTCGGACAACAACAAAAAATGGGTCAAAAACGTGCCGCTGCTGTTTCTCGCCTGTGCGGGATCAAAACTGAACAACGGCAACCCCAACCGCTGGGCGCAATACGATACCGGCATGGCCGCGCTGTCGCTGTCGCTGGAAGCGCTGTCCCAGGGCATGGTCGCTCACCAGATGGGTGGTTTCAACATGGACAAGGTGCGCGCTGCGTTTGCCATTCCCGAGGAGTTCACGCCGATGGCCATGATCGCCGTGGGTTACCAGGCTGCGCCCGACGTGCTCGACGAGGAGACCAAGGTCAAGGAACTCAAGCCGCGGGCGCGCAAACCCGTAGCCGAGCGCTTCTACGGAGGCAGCTGGGGTCAGCCCCTGGCTTGAGGGTGTCAGGCGGCGGTGGCGGTCTGGCGCGGCGCGAGAGTTCCGGAGGTCATGGCTTCCGGCGCCTCGCTGTTCGGAAAATTGAACTCAAGCATGGTGCCGATCGGATCGCGCAGGAAGATCTGGTAACCGGCGTCGGCGACATTCTGCTGTTCGTACTGGATTTTCATGCTGTCCAGCCTGGCCTGGAATTCTGCTGCGCCGTGTGAATCGAAAGCGATGTGATCCACGCTGCTGTGGTGTTTTTCCTGCAGGAAGCCTTCGGCGCAGCGCGCGCTGACGTGCACCAGCGGATGACCGTCCAGATACAGCCAGATTCCGGGATTGGGAAAATTCGGCCGCGGCCCTTTTTTCAGTCCGATCACTTCGCCGTAGAACTTCTCGACGCGCTCCAGATCGCCGGGCGCGCAGCGGATGTTGAGGTGGTGGATGCGGTCGATTTTCATGGCATGCCTCCTGTGGTCTCCGTGATGCCCGCCATCATACATCCCGCGCCGGCCCAGGGTGCCGCCGCGGCCTGCGCGGGGGCGGGCAGCCCTGTCCATCCCCCGCCCAGCGCCCGCACCACGTCGGCGATCGCCGCACGCTGCGCGCGCAGCGCATCGGCGCGGTTCAGTTCCGCGCTCAGCAGGTTGCGCTCGGCATCGAGCACCTCGAGCTGGCTGGTGAGGCCGTTTTCGTAGCGGATGCGTGCGAGGCGCAGCGATTCGCCGAGCGCGGTGGCGCGCGCCTGCTCGGCGTCGAACACTTCACGGGCCCTGTTCTGCGCGATCAGCGCATCGTGCACTTCGCGGAAGGCGTTCTGCAGTGTTTTCTGGTACTGCGCAAGCGCCTGGCGTTCGCGCGCCTGCACGGCCTCGATTGCGCCGAACAGCCGGCCGCCCTGGAAAATCGGCTGCGCCAGCGCAAAACCCAGACTCCAGATTTGCGCCGGTCCTGAAAACAGGTTGGACAGCGCCGCGCTTTCGCTGCCGAGGTAACCGCTGAGACCGATGCGCGGGAACAGCGCGGCGCGCGCGGCGGTGATGCGCGCATTGACGGCGATCAGCTGTTGCTCGGCGGCGGCGATGTCGGGACGGCGCAGCAGCAGGTCCGAGGGCAGGTCGGCGGGCACCACCGGCGTTGCCGGACGGCCGGCATCGACGTTGCGCGCGACACCGTCGCCCAGCAGTGCGCGCGGGCTGCGGCCCAGCAGCACGCCCAGTGCCAGTTCTTCGCCGCTGCGGCGGCGTTCCAGCGCCGGCAGCTGCGCCTGCGCAGCGGCGACTTCGGCTGCGAGCTGGCGCAGCGCAAAATCGTTGATCAGGCCGGCTTGCGCGCGCACCCGCTGCAGGCGCAGGTTGTCCTCGCGCAGCGCGAGCGATTTTTTCGTCGCCGCGACCTGCGCGTCGAGCGCGATCAGTGCGTAATACGACTGGACGACGGCGGCCGTCAGTGCGATGCGCACGGTTTCCCGCGCCGCGGTGCTGGCCAGCAGTTCGGCTTGCGCCGCTTTGGCCGAGCCGCGCAGCCGGCCCCACAGGTCAAGTTCGTACGACACGTTCAGCTGTGCGCGGTAATTGTTGTTTTCCAGCGCGCCGGGGAAACGCGTGGCGGTGCTGTCCGAACGCCGTGAACGGTCGCGCTGGAACGCCGCGTCGACCGAAGGTATCAGTTCGGCATCGGCCACCCGCGCCAGCGCGCGCGCTTCATCGAGCCGCGCCGTCGCCAGTGCCAGGTCCTGGTTGTGCTGCAGCGCTTCGGCCACGTAACGGTCGAGCGCCGCATCGCCGTACAGCGTCCACCACTGGCCGCCGCCTGCGGGCTGGCCCGCGCCCGTCGCGGCGGTCCAGGCGTCGGGCAGTTCGGCAGCGGGGCGCTGGTAGTTGCCGTCGACGGCGCAGCCGCCGAGGGCGGCGATCAATATCAGGGAAGTGAAATGATTACGACGCATCTTCGGTTCCCCTGCCGGTCAGCCCGCGGCGCGGCACGTGGACGGCACGCAGCGCCTGTTCGCGGTGATGGGCCACCTCATGTTCGATCTCCTCGGTCGAGCGCGGATCCGACAGCCTGCGGTCGACGATCAGCTTGTAGAACCACGGGATCAGGAATATCGCCAGGAAGGTCGCCGCCAGCATGCCGCCCATGACGCCGGTGCCTGCCGAGTGGCGCGCGCCGGCGCCGGG
>JBMTEY010000020.1:0-25485 GCA_049433545.1 Burkholderiales bacterium
CATGACCAAAAACGTCGGCAACACCGAACGCGTGATCCGCGCCATCGTCGGACTCGGGCTCCTGAGCCTGATCGTCATACTCGAAGGCAATGCCCGCTGGTGGGGACTGATCGGCCTGGTGCCGCTGCTGACTGCAGCATTCGGCTACTGCCCGCCGTACGCGATGCTCGGCATCAACACCTGCGCCAAAAAATAGGCCACGTCACCGGCATCGTCGCCCGGCCGATTGGCGATGAGCCTCGGGACCCGGGGCAGTTGATGGAAACCGCAGATTCCGGCAGCCCCGGATGGCGGATTGGGGGAGAATCGGCGCTCCGCAACCTTCACCGACCCTCCTGCCACTCCATGACCGGCCCCCTGCTCACCCATGCCGTACACGAAACCCTGCTCGCCGCGCGCCGCGCCGGCAGCGCCGCGGTCGAGTGTTCGCTGGACCTGGAGCGCACGCGGACCACGGTCGCAATTGATGTGAATCACTGGTCGTGGCAGGGCCGTGTTTACCCGTACCCCGACAGTTGCAGGGAGCGCACCATCCATTACTGGACCGGCAGCGCCTTCGAACCGCTGCAGCGCTACACCGATGCGCTGCTCAAGCTGGTGCCCACCGCATGGGGTGCGCCGACCTTCGAGATCGACGGCATCAAGATGCTGCCCACGGCGCAGGTTTCGCCGTACGCGGATGCCGAAAGGAAGGTCGGCCTCATTGCGCCGAGCGGCAAGGTGGTGCTCGATTGCTGCGGCGGGCTGGGCTATTTCGCGGCGTGGTGCCTGCAGGGCGGCGCGCGCCAGGTGCTGTCGTACGAAAAAAATCCCGACGTGTTGTGGCTGCGCAGCCTCAACCCGTGGTCGCCGCCGGCGGATCCGCGGCTGACGCTGGCGCAGGGCGACATCGCGCTGGAGATCACCGCACTGGCCGATGCCTCGGTCGATGCCATCCTGCACGATCCGCCGCGCTTCGGCATCGCCGGCGAACTCTATTCACAGGCGTTCTACGACCAGCTCGCGCGGGTGATCAAGCGCAGGGGGAAACTTTTTTCATTACACCGGTACGCCGAACAAGCTGACTTCGGGGCGCGATGTGCCGGAGGAAGTGAAAAAACGCCTGCAGCGCGCCGGGTTTGCCGTGGCGGTGAACGGCGACGGGCTGCTGGCCGTGCGGCAGTAGGCCTGCCCCGGCTCATTCCCCTTTGGCGATGCTCTTCGACGTGGCCTTGAGGATGGCGATGAACTGCCGCGCCGCAGGCGATAGGTAGGCGTCCCTGCGATGGAACACGCCGACGCTGCGCTTGACGCTTAAACCCCTGACCGGCAGCTCGACCACGCGATAACGGGCCTTGATCTGTTTGAGCAGGCGCTTCGACGAGGTGCCCAGCAGGTCGGTGTTCGCCACCAGCTGGTCGCGAAAGGTGAGCGAACTGGTCTGCAGCACGTAGTTCAGCGCGTTGCGGCCGCGGTCCTGCATCGCCAGTCCCAGCAGCGCCGGCGTGCTGAAGGCGGTGCCGGCCCAGCGCTCGCCTTCGAGGTCGTCGAGCGTGACCTGTTTGCGTTTCGCCAGCCGGTGCCGCACCGAAGCGAACACCACGATGGTGTCGTCGAGCAGGTGTTCCTGCGCGATGTCCGGCTGCGGCGGCGACGGCAGCACGCTGATGCCGAGGTCGAGCCGCCCTTCGCGGATGGCACTGATCGCCGCCTCGTTGGATTCGATGGTGACGGCGAGCGTCACGTTGGGCGCCGCGTTGAGCAGCGTGCAGCAGGCGGGCCCCATCAGGTTGTCCATCACACCCGCATGCACGCCCACCCGCAGGTTGCCGGCACGGCCCTGGCTCAGGTCGGCCACTTCGCGCATCACGTCGTCGCGGGTCTGCCGCAGGCGGCGCACCTTGGACAGCAGCACCTCGCCGACGTCGGTAAGTTCTATGCCTTTCGGGGTGCGCCGGCACAGTTTGGCGTCCATCGCCTGTTCGAGGCGGCGCAGGCTCACGCTCAGCGCGGGCTGGCTCAGTCCCAGCGCCTCGGCGGCGCGCCCGACGTGGCCGTGTTCGGCGAGCACGGCGAAATATTCGACGTCGCGGAGATTCATCTGATAAACGGGATTTATGGAAATTGAATTAATGCATGATTGCTTATATCAAATTGGGGTGTCAACATCGTTGGCGTCACCCTGATCGCCGCCCGCCGTCTCCAGTCATTCCGGGCGCAGCGCCACCCCGATGGAGTCCGCATGACCGTGAAGCGCCCCAACATCATCCTGATCACCTCCGACCAGCAGCGCGCCGACTGCAACGGCTTCGAGAATCCGCTGATCAAGACGCCGCACCTCGACTGGCTGGCGCGCGACGGTACGCGCTTCAACGCGTGCATGACGCCCAACCTGGTGTGCCAGCCCTCGCGCGCCTCCATCCTCACCGGCCTCCTGCCGCTGACGCACGGCGTGTGGGATAACGGCGTCGACCTCGATCCGCAAGTGGGCGCACGGGGTTTTGCCGGCACGCTGGCCAAGGCGGGTTACCGCAGCGCCTTCATCGGCAAGGCGCATTTCGCCACCAAGGCCACCTTCGCCCCCACCGGCACGCCGGAATGCAACAAGAGCCAGGCCAAATACGGCCCGGACTGGTACGGCCCCTACATGGGATTCGAATATTGCGAACTCACCGTGCTCGGCCACACCCACCGCACGCGTCCGCTGGATCGCCCGCCGATGGGCCATTACGAGCGCTGGTTCGTCTCGCGCGGCAAGAACGAAGAAGGCTACAAGCTGTGGGCGCAGTCGACGCGGCCCGAGACCGGCGCCGCGCAGACCTGGAGCTCGGCGCTGCCGGTGGCCTGGCACAGCAGCACCTGGACGGCCGACCGCACCATCGACCTGCTGACGCATCACGACAAAAAGAAACCGCTGGCGATGTGGGTGTCCTTCCCCGATCCGCACCATCCCTTCGACTGCCCCGAACCGTGGAGCGGGATGTACGACCCGAAGAGCTTGGTGCTGCCCAAGCACCGCACGATGGACCTCGAACGCCGGCCGTGGTGGCACAAGGCACAGCTCGAAGGCGTGCCGCAGCTCGCCGACCCGGAGATGCGCAAGTTCCGCGCCGAGGGTTCGCGGGTGCCGGTGCAGACCGACGCCCAGCTCGCGGAAATGACCGCCAACTACTACGGCATGATTTCGCTGATCGACCACAACGTCGGCCGCATCCTCAGCGCGCTCGATGACCTCGGTTATGCCGAGGACACGCTGATCGTCTACAGCACTGACCACGGCGACATGCTGGGCAACCACGGCCTCTACCTCAAGGGCCCGACACCCTACGAAGACCTGATGCGGGTGACGATGATCGCGCGCGGCCCCGGCGTTAAAGCCGGCCAGGTGGTGAAAGAACCGGTGTCGACGCTGGACCTTGCGGCGACCTTCTATGACGCCGCCGGGGTGAAATCGCCGAATGAACTGCAGGGCCGCAGCCTGAAGGACCTGCTCGCCGGAAAAGATGCGCCGCGCGATGCCGCGTACAGCGAATGGCATGTGCATCCCTCGCGCTGCGGCGTCGGCCTGCAGCTGCGCACGGTGCGCACCAGGGACTGGAAATGCACCTTCGAACTCGGTTCTGGTGCGGGCGAGATGTACAAGCTGAAGGACGACCCGAAGGAAATGGACAACCTGTTCGACGATCCGGGCTACGCCAAGGTCAGGAAGGAAATGCACGACCTGATGCTGGCGCGGCCGGGCAAGATCAATGAAAAACTCGCCGAACCTATCGGCATGGCGTAACCGGGCACACGCAACACCGCAGGATGAATCAACGCAGCATTCATAACGAGGAGAACATAATGAAAAGAATCTTTCTTGGAATTTTGGCACTCTGCTTCTGCACCGCGGCGTTCGCGCAGAACTGGCCCAACCGTCCGATCCGCGTGCTGGTGGGCTTCGCGCCCGGGGGCACCTCCGACCTGTCGGCGCGGCTGCCCTCGGACATCGTGTCCAAGGAACTCGGCCAGACGGTGCTGGTCGAGAACCGGCCAGGCGCCTCCGGCGCCATCGCCATCGAGGCGCTGACGCGCAGCGCGGCCGACGGCTACACCCTGGTCTCCGGTTCCGATTCGGCGTTCTACCAGCCGGTAATCAATCCCAAGCTGCCCTACCGCGCGGACCGGGACCTGGCGCCGATCACCATCCTCGTCAACCAGCCGATCATCATCGCCGTGCACCCGGCGCCGGGCTGGAAAAACATCGGCGACATGATCAAGGCCGCCAATGCCCAGCCCGGTGAAGTGCCCTACGCGGTTTCATCGCCGACCGGCACGCAGGCGCTCGCCGGGCTGCTGTTTTTCCGTCTGGCCAAGGCCAAGCTCACCGCGGTACCTTTCAAGGGAGGCGGTCAGGCGGTAGTGGCGCTGGTCAGCGGAGAGGTGCCGATCGCCGTGCTCGGATCGGGACCGATCGTGCCGCAGGCAAAAGCCGGCCGCATCAAGATGCTCGCGGTCACTTCCGGCAAGCGTTCCAAGTCGCTGCCCGAAGTGCCGACGCTCGCGGAACTGGGTTATCCCGAGATCGACATCGCGCAGTGGTTCGGGATCATGGGCAAGGCGGGCACGCCGCCGGAAATCATCAACCGCCTGTCGGCGGCCTACAACAAGGCGTTGGACAATCCGACGATCGAGAAACGCCTGTTCAGCGTCGCCGCCGAAACGGTCGGCGGCACACCTGAAGAAATGGCGGCGCGCATGAAAAGGGAAATGGCGGTGTGGGCGAAAGCGGCGAAAGAAGCAGGCATGGGGAAAAGATAGGTCATGGCGAAGGATTCAAAACCCAACATCGTACTGATCCTCGCCGACAACCTCGGCTGGGGCGAACTGGGCTGCTACAACGGCGGCCTGGTGCGCAGCGCGCCGACACCGCGCATCGATGCGCTGGCCGCCGAAGGCCTGAAGTTCCTCAACTTCAACGTCGAAAGCGACTGCGTACCGACGCGTTCGGCGCTGATGACCGGGCGCATGCCGATCCGCACCGGCGCGCTGCAGTCGGTGCCCGCGGGACTGCCGCAGGGACTGATCCCGTGGGAGATCACGCTGGCGCAACTGCTGTCGGCGCGCGGTTATGCCACCGGCATGTACGGCAAATGGCACCTCGGCGACCGCGAAGGGCGTTACCCCAAGGACCGTGGCTTTGACGAGTGGTACGGCCTGCCGCGCACCAGCAACGAAAGCATGTTCACCTCGACGCCTGGTTTCGATCCGTCGGTGGTCGACCTGCCCTACGTGATGGAAGGCAAAAAGGGCGAGCCCGCGCGCAACCTCGGCGTCTTCGACCTCGAGATGCGCCGCCGCATCGATGCGGAGCTGATCGCGCGCACCAACGATTTCATGCGCCGCCAGGTCAAGGCGAAAGAGCCGTTTTTCGCCTACGTGCCGATCACCCAGGTGCATTTCCCGACGCTGCCCCACCCTGACTTCGCCGGCAAAACCGGCGCCGGCGATTTTGCCGATTCGATGGTGGAAATGGACCATCGCGTAGGCCAGGTCATTGATGAAGTGGAGAAACTGGGCATTGCGAAGAACACAGTGTTTTTCTTCGGCAGCGACAACGGCCCCGAATTCCGCAAGCCCTGGCGCGGCACCGCCGGCATGTGGCGCGGCACCTACCACACCTCGATGGAAGGTTCGCTGCGCGTGCCGTTCATGGTGCGCTGGCCCGGAAAAATCGCGGCGGGCCGCGTCAGCAACGAAATCGTGCACATCACCGACCTCTACACCACGCTTGCCCGCATCGCCGGCGCCGCAGTGCCGCAGGACCGGCCGATCGACGGCGTCGACCAGCTGGATTTTTTCCTCGGCAAGCAGGAAAAATCGAACCGCGAGGGTTTCGTGTTCTACATCAAGCAGGAACTGCGCGCCGCGAAGTGGCGCGACTGGAAAATGCACATGGTGTGGGAACCGGAACCGAACACCGGCCCCATCCACCTCGAGACGCCGTGGCTGTTCAACGTCACGCGCGACCCCAAGGAGGAAACCGAAGTCGGCACCGAGTGCAGTTGGGTGCGCGGGCCGTTCCGGCGCATGATCGATGCCTTCCAGGCCAGCCTGAAAAAACATCCGCCGATCCCGCCGGGCGCGCCCGACGACTACCAGCCGGGGTAACTGTAAGCATTCGCCCACGATGAATCGACGGCGATTAACGCATGCCGTCGATTGCGGAAGCTATAATTCGCCATCCTGAAAATCCTTTCACCGGCATGTCCGCCCCGCACGACAACCCGCCCGACCTGAGCGAACTGATCGCCGGCGCCAGCGACCAGATCGCTGTCGCCGAAGCGCGGCGCAGAACCCGATTCGAACGCGACGGCCTGGTGCGGCGGATCATGCCCGCTCTTTCGCTGGTCATTCTGCTAGGAGCCGCCCTCTGGTCCGCCGACCTGCTGTGGCGCCATATCGCGCCGCACACCGAGGAAAAGACCGTGCGCGACCTGACTGCAATCGTCGAGCAGGCGCGGCGCGCGGTGGAGTCGGTGCGCAACGCCCAGGGCAGCCTGCCCGAGGTCATTCCCAATGCTTCGCTCGCCGCCGTGGTTTTTTATGATTACGCGGGCGATAGCTACCGCCTGATCGCCGAATCCGGCGCCGTGCGGGTGACGCTGAATCCCGACGGCACACCCACCATCGACAAAGGTCCCGCGAAATGAATCGCCATCCGCAATCGCGCCCCGCCGGTTTCACGCTGCTCGAAATCCTGATCACCGTCGCCATCATCGGCATCGTCGCGGCAATCGCGATTCCGCTCTACGGCAACTACACCACCCGCGCGCGCGCCACCGACATCGTCAGCAAGTTTGACGCCGCAAAATCCGCGACCAACGTCAACATCGCCGGCGAGACCGTGATCGGTAGCTGCGATGACGTGGCGACCAGTTTCGGTCCGCCGTCGATCCCCGACGAATACGCGCGCATCGCCTACGGCTTCGAAGCAGTCAGCAACGGCGCCGAGAGCGGTTACCGCCCGGTGCTGACCATCTGTGCCCGTGCCGCCAGCCAGGGCGTGCCGGCCGTCAAGGTGGCGCGTGCCGCGCATGACGAGTTCGCGAAAAACATGCCCGTCGAAGGGGGCGCCGTGCTCACCGACACCGTGGTGAGCTTCGCGCTGCCGCTCACCGACCAGAAACGCATTGTCTGCAAGACGCCGTCGACGGCGGCGTTCACCGCCTGCGGCGATGCCGTGGCAGTACCGAAACCGCCCGCGACCAACACGCCGCCTGCTGCGTCCAGCAACGGCTGCCCGCCCGGCAAGGAAAGAGTCGTCACCTCCCAAACCGCCGGTGCAACGGTGAGCGGTTGCTACACCCCCTGCGCCCCGGGCCAGATGCGCAACCCGGTGCCGCCGCTGTGGTGGTGCGTGCCTGACCCCGCGGCGGCGTCCGCCGGCGGCAGCACCGTAACGACCACGGCAACACCGACCGCAGTCACCTGCAGCGGTGGCCAGCAGCTCGGCGCCGATGGCAAGACCTGCGCCTGCCCGGCAGGACAGCAGTTCGACGGCGCGCAATGTTTCGCGCCCGCGACCTGCGGCGGTGGCCAGGTGCTGAGCGCCGACCAGAAGAGTTGCGCGTGTCCGCCCGGACAAACGCTGCAGAACGGTGTGTGCCGCACGCCTCCGCCCACCGTGCAGCAGCAATTGAATACCTGTCTTGCCACTTGCTCTTCGATCTCGAACCCGGGACACCGTCATCAGTGCGAGCGCGATTGCCAGAGGCAACACCAGCCTTGAGCGGAATCTGCGCGCGCCGCGCCCTTTTGTCGGCACTGGTGTTGTCGATTGCAGCCTGCGCGAATCCGTCCCGGTCCACGGCCGATCCGCTGAGCGGCACCACCTGGCGGCTGCAGGCCATCCAGTCGATGGACGACGCTCAGGGCACGACGCGCATCCCGGAGTCGCGGCGTTTCACGCTGCAATTCAGCGCTGACGGCCGCGCCAGCCTGCAACTCGACTGCAACCGCGGCAGCGGCACCTGGCAGGCGAAGGCCTCATCGCAGGACAGCGGCACGCTGACCTTCGGCCCGATCGCCGCCACCCGCGCGCTGTGCGCACCGCCCCACCTCGACGAGCGCGTCGCACGCGATCTTGCCCATGTGCGCAGCTACCGCATCATCGACGGCAAACTCTTCCTGTCGCTGATGGCCGATGGCGGCATTTATGAATGGACGCCCCACCATGAATAACCGCACCACACTCCAACTGGTCGCCGCACTGCTGCTGGCCGCTCCGGCAGGCCATACCGCGGAACCCTCCGAACGCAGCGTGCAGGCCGTGCAGTTCGCCAAGAGCAGTTCAAGTGCGAGCATCCAGGGCAGCATCCGCGGTTACCACTACGTCGATTACCAGTTGCGCGCCGGCGCCGGCCAAACGCTCAAGGTCGGGCTGAAGGCCGGCCACATTGCCAACTATTTCAACATCCTGCCACCGGATTCCATCGACGCCGCGATGTACAACGCGTCGATGAACGAAAACCGCTTTGAAGGCCTGCTGCCGGCGGATGGCGTTTACACCGTGCGGGTCTACCTGATGCGAGCGGCGGCACGGCGCAATGAAAGCAGCGCTTACACGCTGTCGGTTTCGATCACCGGCAAACCGCTGGCGCCACTGTCACCGAAGGTGGATGCGCTGATCCCTGGCACGCCGTTTCATGCAAGGACGACCGCGCGCTGCGAACCGGCTTATTCGAAAACGCGCGAGTGCGAGGCCTCGGTGATCCGCCGCGGCCATGATGGTACCGCCACCGTGGAGCTGCGCTGGGACAGAACTTCGACACGGCGCATCCTCTTCATCCAGGGCAAACCTGTGGCATCCGACACGATGCAGGCAATGACCTACACCCGCAATGACCGGGCCTACTTCGTGCGCTTCGGTGGCGACGAACGATTCGAGATTCCTGAAGCGCTGGTATTCGGCGGCTAACGCGGGAGCATTCGATCAGCGCGTCATCAGCAGGCGCGCCCGGGCCGCAATGTGTTCAGGCTCGACCGGATGAATCAGGTAGTCTGGCACGCCGTGGGTCTCCAGTCCCTGACGCACATCGGTATCTTCCGCGCGGACGATGGGCAACGCCGGGAGCTGCGCCCAGGCCAGCGCCAGTCGCAATTCCCGCAGCAGTTCGAACGCGGTCATGCCCTTGGGCGGACTGATATCGGCAACGATCAGCGACACGTCCTCCTCCTGCTCCACCACTTCGCGCGCCTCATCCGGCGTCGTCGCAACCAGCGGAATGAACTGACCGGCCTTCAGCGCTTCAGCAAGGATTTTCGCCTTCTTTGCGTCGTGATGGAACACCAATACACGCACAGCGGCCCCGCCCTTCTCGTTGTCCCAAGTCGCCAGTTGCGCCTCTGTGGGAGGCGTCCGGTCAAAACCGACCGCGGCGCCCTTCCAGAAACGCTGCCCGATCACGCGCACCGCTTCCTGCACCGAGGTGTCGCCGGAAATCACATGTACCGCAGCGGTGACTGATATCGATGACAGGGGTCCCTTGCTGATTTCGCGCAGCGTAGGAACGCTGCGGTCGCCGTGGGCAATCGCATGCGCAAGATCAGGGGACATTTCGACGATTTCGGTGACCGGCATGCGGCCTGAGTACCCGGTATGTCCGCATGCCTCACAGCCGACCGGACGATGTCCCGGCCATTCACCGGTGACCTTGCGGAAGAGCTTTTCTTCGGAGCGATAAGGTTCAGAGGTTCGAACACGGCACTTCTTGCACAGGCGCCGCACCAGCCGCTGCGCCACCACGCCGGTCAGAGCATCCGCCACCACTGAAGGCTCGACACCCAGGTCGATCAGTCGCGGGATGGCGGTCAGCGCATCGTTGGTATGCAACGTGGACAGCACCAGGTGGCCGGTGAGCGCAGCCTGCATCGCGATCTCGGCGGTCTCGCGGTCGCGAATTTCGCCGATCAGCACCACGTCCGGGTCCTGGCGCAGGATGGAGCGCAACGCCGAACCGAATGTCAGTCCCGCCTTGGGGCTCACCTCGACCTGGGAGATGCCCGCCACCCGGTACTCGACCGGGTTTTCCACGGTAATGATGCTGACACCGATCTTGTTGAGTTCGGCGATCAACGAATACAGCGTGGAGGTCTTGCCCGATCCGGTCGGGCCGGTGAGCAGCACCACGCCCGCGTTGTTGGAAATCATGCGGCGGAATGCGCGTAGTTCGGCAATCGAAAAACTGGCGCCGCTCAGTCGATACACCCGGTTCTGGTCGAGAAAACGCATGACCAGCCGTTCGCCGCGGCTGGCCGGCAGCACCGACAACCGCACGTCGAAATCATGATCATCCGAAACGATCGACAACCGCCCGTCCTGCGGTGCACGGTCGCTGGTCGGATCCATGCCGCCATGCGCCTTGACGTAACGGATCAGCGCCGGCAGCACCGGGCCCGGCAGAAAGGCCAGCCGGCGCAGGATGCCGTCGACGCGGATGCGCACCATGCCGCCGCCGGCGAACGGCTGCACATGCATATCGGAAGCGCCGACCTCAATCGCTTTTATCATCAGGCCGCGCACCAGACGGACCACCGCGCTCTCGTCGTTCTGGGCGGAAATCGCGGTCTGGCCGTCCGAGGAAAACAGCAGTGTGCCCAGCGCCTGGCTCTGGCGTTCGGCCGCACGGGAATAATTCAGCGTAATGGCGTTTTCGATGTCTTCAGGCGGTGCAATGAACAGTTTCAGGCGGCGGTCGGATGCGAAGCGCACACGGCGGATGCCCCCGCCCGCAAACGGACAGGCACAGGCAACATGCAGGTCATTGTCGACTTCCCGCATCGGCAATATCGTGGTTGCGCGCGCGAGTTGCTCGGGCACCAGCCTCGAGGCATTCGGATCGATCCCGTTGAGGTTTTCCGCAACCGGAATCTCCAGCTGCCTGCCGATTCCTTCTGCCAGTCCCCATGGATCCTGACCGGTGGCCTGGCATAGTTCCTCCCAGGCATGGCGCACCGTGCGGCCCAGCTTGACCTTGTCGATGCCGACAGCATGAGGAAACGCGGCCTGAGCCAGCAGGCGCAGACGCTCCAGCGGCGTCATCAAATTCAGCTTCACGGGATCAACGGGGAAATGTTCTGTGCTCATTCAACATCCTGTCGGCAAGGGCTGATTATCGCACATCGATAAATTGTTAACTGGTTGTTAATATTGAATAATCGGGCGTCAGCCCATGCCGCGTTTCGGTGGCCGATAACCAACGCACTGGCGATGGCCTATCCCTACCTGCCGGGCTCGCACACTGAGGTCTTCAAGGGGCTTTCGGTGCTGCTGGGCATCATGGTCTCGATCGGCGCATCGGGTCTGGTCGGCCAGATCGCCAGCGGCCTGATCCTGGTATTTACCCGCGCGCTGCTGGTCGGCGAATACGTGCGCATCCAGGAATGCGAGGGCACGGTGACCGAACTGGGCCTGTGCGTGACCCGCCTTCGCACCGGCAGCGGCGAGGAAATCGCCCTGCCCAATTCGCTGGTGATCAGTCATGTCACGCGCAACTATTCGCGCAACGTGACCGGCGGCGGATTCGTTCTCGAAACCTAAGTGACCATCGGCTACGACACGCCTTGGCGTCAGGTGCATGCGATGCTGCTGGAAGCAGCGAAGAAGGTTGAAGCAGTACGCGCTGAGCCGGCGCCCTTCGTGATACAGACGGCACTGTCGGATTTTTACGTGGCCTACCGCCTGGTGGTGCAGATCGAAACGGGATCGACTTCAGTGCGTCCGAAAATCCTCAGCGAGCTCAATGCCGCTATACAGGACGTGTTCAATCACTACGGCGTGCAGATCATGTCGCCGCATTACCTCGGCGATCCCGCCCGCGAAAAACTGGTGCCGCCGGCGGAATGGCACAAGGCGCCGGCAGCGCCAAAACCGTAACGGGTTTCCGCCCGATCAGGGTTCGACCGCGACCCGGTTGCGTCCGCCCGACTTGGCGCGGTAGAGCGCGCGGTCGGCACGCATCAGCACATCGTCAGCATTGGTGTCGCTGGGCTTGAGTTCGGTGACGCCGATGCTGATGGACAACGGGATGGTGTGGTCTTCGTAGAGCGCCGGAGAGGTCGCGATCTTTTTGCGCAGGCGTTCGGCGAAGTTCTCCGCCGCGATGCCGTCGGCGCCGGGCAGGATTACCGCGAACTCTTCGCCGCCCAGGCGGCCCAGCGTATCGACCCGGCGCAGCGCCTGCTGCATTTGTCGGGAGAGGTGGCGCAATGCATGATCGCCCGCGCTGTGGCCGTGGGTGTCGTTGATGCGCTTGAAATGATCGACGTCGATCATCAGCACCGAGGCGCTGTGCTCGCCACTGCGGTCGACGCGCGCGATCTCCTGGCCGAGTTGGGCGAGATAATGCCGGCGGTTGGGCAGGCCGGTGAGGATGTCGGTGGCCGCCATCTCGCGCAGGTCGGCCTCCAGCTGCTTCTGCTCGGTGATGTCGCGTGAAACCACCACCACCTTGGTGACCTTGCCATCGGCGTCGCAGATGGGGCGACCATCGGACTCCATGTAGCGGATGCTGCCGTCCTTCAACATGAAGCGGAATTCGGCGCATTCACCGATGCCGGTTTCCACCGTCCTGCGGAAGACATCGCGGATGCGCTCGCGGTCGTCAGGATGGATTTCGCGGAAGGAACTGGAACCTTCGCGGATATCCTTTTCGCGGAACAGCGGTCGGTAAGAAGGATTGTTGTAGACGCGCTTGCCATTGGTGTCGAGCACCGCGACCAGGTCGCCGACGTTCTCGACGATGGCGCGGAACAGTTCCTGGCTTTCGTGCAGCCTGCGCTCGGTTTCGCGCTGGCGGCGGCGCTGCTCGGCCTCGCGCAGCTCGCGCGTGATCGACGGTCCGAGACGCGCCAGTTCGCTGTCCTTGACGTAGTCCTGCGCGCCCAGGCGCATCAGCGCTACCGCCATGTTGAGGTCGGCCTCGGCGGAAACGATGATCAACGGCAGCTCAGGACTCGCTTCTCTCGCAATCGCCAGGGCCTCGGCGGCTGCGAAACCGGGTATGGGTTGATCGCAAAGAATCAGTTCCGGTATTTGTGCTTCGAGCGCAGCGCGCAACTCTTGCGCGCTGCCCACGGTGACGGCATCAGGCAAAAAGCCCTGGCCGCGCAGAGCCTCGAGCAGGCGCGCGGTGTCGTTTTTTGTACGCTCGACGATCAGCAGGTTCAACCGTTGTTTCATTGCCACCCCTGGGGCAAGACACGGCAGGACCGGATACCGTAGCTTTGTTGCGGGCAAAGAGCAACCGCTGAAACGGAAACACGCCATTGCGCCGGTGAAAAACCGGTCCGCGGGCAGAATTATTATTTAAGTATTTGTTTTAATTTATATTTTTCTGCGCTAGCCGACCTTCTCATGGAGCAGCGTGTTGGCCTTCAGCGCCTTCTCGTCGATGGTGACGCCGAGGCCCGGGCCGGTGGGCACGTTGACATGTCCGTCGACGATTTTGAAATCACTCTCGGGACACAGCGGATCCTTGGCTGCGGCATTGAGGCCCATCACGAATTCGGCGGCGCCCATCATCCGCGACAGCGGCACGCTGGAATAAAAATGTGCGCCGGCCGCGGCCTCCAGCTGCGACTGCACCGCGAGTCCGCCGCAGTTGAGCTGGATGTTGGCGGCTTCGGCGATGGCGGCGATTTTTTTCGCCGGGGTGATGCCGCCGATCTTGTAGAGCTTGATGCAGTAGGCGTCGATGGCGCGCGCTTCCGCCAGCGCGAAAGCGTCCTGGATGGTGAACACGCCCTCGTCGGCCATCACCGGCACGCCGCCGGCCGCGCGGCGGATTTCGGCCATGCCCCTGAGGTCGCGGCGCTCGATCGGCTGCTCGATGTAACCGAGGCCCATCGGCTTGATCTCGTTGATCGCAAGCAGCGAATCACCCAGAGTCCAGCCGGCATTGGGATCGATGCCGATCATGATGTCGTCGCCCAGCGCCTTGCGCACTGCGGCGAAGTTGGCGACATCGCGCTTCCAGCCGCGGCGGTCGGCCATTTTCAGGCAAATCACCTTCATGCCGAATTCGTCGACCGCGCGTTTCGCCTCGGCGATCATGGTCTGCACGTCCTCGGCCATGCTCACCGACCACTCGAGCGGGATTCGCGGCTGGCAGCAGCCGCCGATCAGGTTGTGCACGGGCGTCTTCAGTGCCTTGCCCATGGCGTCGCGCACGGCGATGTCGAGTACCGCGCGCGCCGCCGGATTGCCGTGGAGGCGGTTGTCGAACATGGCGTTGATGCCCTCGATGTCGAAGATCGAGCGGCCGATCAGAGCCGGTCCGTAGATTTCCCGGATCGCGGCGACCATGCTCTGGGTGGTGTCGGCGACGAAGTGGCCGGGGCTGATCGGGCGGATCTGGCCGAGGCCGGTGACGCCTTCGGCGTGGATCTTCACCAGCACCGGCTTGCTGTTGATGCTGTCTTCGGGGCCGGTGTCGTAGACGCCGCTGGAGAAGATGCGTTTCAGCCGCTCGGACAGCGCGGTGACGTGGATTTCGATGCGTTCGATTTTCATGGTTTCCTCCGGATGGGTGTTGCGGCGTTTATTTGCAATGCGGACGCGCGCAGCAGTTTCAATCTTCGGCCTGAAACTTGAGATATGACGAGCGGCCGCCGTCGGCGGCGATGGTGGTGCCGGTGATCATGTGCGAATCGTCGCAGGCAAGGAACAGCGCGATCGAGGCGATGTGCCCCGGCTCGCCCAGCGAAAACGGATACAGCTGCTGCGCCAGCTTGCGCGCGCGCGCAGCCGGCGACAGTTCCTTCGCCGCCATCATTTCTCCGTAGCGCTTGATCTGGCGCTCGGTCAGCACCGAGCCCGGCGCGATGGCGTTGGCGCGGATGTTGTGCTGCGCGTACTGCGCGGCCAGCGTCTTGGTGAAGGAAATGATGCCGCCCTTGGTCGCCGCATATGCGGGCTTGATAGAGCCCATCAGCCCGAGGTGCGAGGTGACGTTGACGATCACGCCGCCGCCTGCCTTGAGCATGTGCGGGATACCGTGGCGGCAGGTCAGGAACGGGTGCAGCAGGTTGAGGTTGATGGTGTGGTGCCATACCTTGAGGTCCATCTCGTGCACCAGCACATCCTCCTGCAGCGAACCGCCGGCGCAGTTGAAGATGATGTCGAGGCCGCCGAACTGTTTGACAGTGGCGGCCACCGCGGCGCGCACGCTGTCGTCGCTGGTGACGTCGGTCTCGACGAACAGCGCTTCGCCGCCGGCGTCGCGGATCTCGCGTTCGGCGGCGGCGCCGGTCTCGCGGTTGAACTCGATGATCGCGACCTTCGCGCCTTCGCTGGCGTAGAGTGCCGCGGTGGTGCGGGCGATGCCGGCGCCGGCGCCGGTGAGAAAGGCAACCTTGCCCGCCAGCTTGCCGGCGGTGTTCTGTTTCTGGGCCATGGAATGGTGACTTGTCGTAATGTTAAGGTCACCCGATTGTGGACAAGCGCCGGGGGCAGATCAAGCATGATCGGCGATAGTCGACCATGTGGACGTTCCGGCGCGCGGCAGACCGTGCACTGCAATGCGGCGCCCGCATCGCGGAATCCACGGTCAGGCTGCACCGGAAAAATGGTAGAACCGTCGTTTCACGGAACCACGCATGGCCATGATCCCCGCATTGAAGCAGCGCGCCGAAAAACACGTCGAGCTGGTGCCCGGCACCCCGGCGCGCATTTATTCGCTGCCGGCGCTGGAACAGGCCGGCACGGGGCGCGTATCGCGCCTGCCGCTGTGCCTGCGCATCGTGCTCGAATCGCTGCTGCGCAACTGCGACGGCGTCAAGGTCACCGAGGAACACGTGCGCGCGCTGGCGCAGTGGCAGCCGCAGGGCGCGCGCGACACCGAAATCCCGTTCATCGTCGGCCGCATCGTGCTCAACGACACCGCGGGCATCCCGCTGCTCGGCGACCTCACCGCGCTGCGCGGCGCCATGAAACGCAAAGGGCTGGATCCGTCGCGCGTGGAACCGGCGGTGCAGGTCGACCAGGTGATCGACCACACGCTGACCATCGATTACCACGGCACGGCGGACGCGATGAAGCGCAACATGGCGCTGGAGATTTCTCGCAACGAGGAGCGTTTCCGTTTCGTGAAGTGGGCGATGCAGGCCTACAAGGGCATACGCCTGATTCCGCCGGGCTTCGGCATCCTGCACCAGGTCAACCTCGAACACCTGGCACCGGGGGTGATGTCGCGCGACGGGACTTATTTTCCGGATTCGCTGGTCGGCACCGATTCGCACGTGTGCATGATTTCCGGGCTCGGCGTCGCCGGCTGGGGCGTCGGCGGTATCGAAGCCGTCGCCGCGATGCTCGGCGAGCCGGTGTACTTCCTGACGCCGGACGTGGTCGGCGTGCACGTCAAAGGCAGGCTGCGCGACGGCGTCACCGCCACCGACCTCGTGCTGCAGGTCACCGAGATGCTGCGCAAGGCGAAAGTGGTCGGCAAGTTCGTCGAATTTTTCGGCGAAGGCGTGGCCCAGCTGTCGGTGCCCGACCGCGCCACCATCGCCAACATGGCGCCGGAATACGGTGCGACCATCGGCTACTTTCCGGTCGACGAACAGACCAGCCGTTACCTGCACGACACCGGGCGGCCGAAACTGCAGGTCGAGGCAATGGAACGCTACTTCCGGCTGCAGGGCTGTTACGGCGCACCGCGCTCCGGCGACATCGATTACACGCAGGTGCTGACGCTGGATCTTGATGCCATCGCGCCCTGCGTCGCCGGACCGAAACGGCCGCAGGACCGCGTGCCGCTGGACAACATCAAAAGCCATTTCGCCGAACAGCTGACGCTGCCGAAGGAACAGGGCGGCTACGGCAAAAGCGCCGGAACGCTCAAGGCGGATCGCGGCGTCGGCGACGGCAGCGTGGTGATCGCGGCGATCACCTCCTGCACCAACACCTCCAACCCCAGCGTGATGCTCGCCGCGGGACTGGTCGCGCAAAAGGCGGTGGCGCGCGGGCTGGCGGTGAAACCGTGGGTGAAAACCTCGCTGACGCCGGGCTCGACGGTGGTGCGGCAGTACCTGGACAACGCCGGGCTGCAGGCCAGCCTCGACCGGCTGGGATTCACCATCGTCGGCTTCAGCTGCGGCACCTGCGTCGGCAATTCGGGCCCGATCGCGGCGGAAGTCGAAACCGCGATCCACGCACAGGATGCCATTGCCTGCGCGGTGCTTTCCGGCAACCGCAATTTCGAGGCGCGCATCCATCCGGCGGTACGCGCCTCCTACCTCGCCAGTCCGCCGCTGGTGGTGGCGTTTGCGCTGGCCGGCCGCGTCGACATCGACTTTGCAAGCGAAGCACTGGGCAGCGGCAGCGACGGCAAACCCGTTTTCCTGAAGGACGTGTGGCCAACGCGCGAGGAACTCTCGGCAGCGCTGCGCGACGCACTCGATCCCGCGCAATACCGCAACGCGTACACCACGGAACTGGCGGCGGGCAATCCGCTGTGGAACGCGATTCCGCTCGCCACCGGCGAAATCTATCCCTGGGAAGAGGCTTCGTCGTACATCAAGGAACCGCCCTTCCTCGCCGAGGACGGCCTGATGGAATCGGGATTGCGCGAGTTCAGGAACGCGCGCGCACTCGCCATCCTCGGCAATTCGATCACCACCGACCACATCAGCCCGATCGGCCACATCACCACTGATTCGCCGGCTGGCCGGCATCTGACCGGCCTCGGCGTCAAACCGGTGGATTTCAACAACTACGGCGCGCGACGGATGAATTACCAGATCATGGTGCGCGGCACCTTCGCCAATGTGCGCCTGCGCAACCAGATGGTGGCGGGCACCGAGGGCGGGATCACCGCGCACCAGCCCGATGGCGAACGCATGAGCATTTACGACGCGGCGGTGCAGTACGCGAAGGAAAACGTGCCGCTGCTGGTGTTCGCCGGCGAGGAATACGGCACCGGCAGCGCGCGCGACTGGGCGGCCAAGGGCACGCGTCTGCTCGGCGTGCGCGCGGTGGTGGCCTGCAGTTTCGAGCGCATCCACCGCAGCAACCTGATCGGGCTGGGTGTGCTGCCGCTGCAGTTCACCGCTGGCGCCAATCCGGAAACGCTGGCCCTGCGCGGCGACGAGCAGTTCGACCTGCTCGGCCTCGACGACCGGGCGGCGCCGGGACAGGAGGTAACGCTGGTGATCCGCAGCAAGGACGGGACGGAAACCAGGGCCGGCCTGACGCTGCGCCTCGACACCCGCGCCGAAATCGACTACGTGCGCAAGGGCGGTCTGTTACCTTATGTGCTGGACCGGCTGGCGGGCAAAACCCCGGCTGGTCGCGCAACCATTGCCTGATCCGCATAACCATGACGACGACCACCAAACCCCGCAGCCGCGCCCGCGACATCCTCGCCCGCGATGCATGCATCTCCCCGGCCAGCGTCTACGATGCGCTGTCGGCGCGCGTCGCTGAACAGGTAGGCTTCGGCCTCGGCCTGCTGTCGGGCTCGGTAGCGTCGATGACCACGCTGGCGGCCCCCGACCTGATCGTGCTCACCATGAGCGAATTCGCCGAGCAGGTGCGGCGCATCATGCGGGTGTCGAACCTGAGCCTGCTGGTCGACGCCGACCACGGTTACGGCAACGCGCTGAACGTGATGTGCACCGTCAACGAACTCGAACACGCAGGCGTCTCCATCCTCGGCATCGAGGACACGGTGCAGCCGCAGCCTTACGCACATTCCGGGCCCGCCGGCCTGGTGTCGATTGCGGAGATGACCGGCAAGCTGCGCGCGGCGCTGGCGGCGCGTCAGGATCCGGAACTGGTGATCGCGGCGCGCCTCGCCGGCGCACGCAGCGAAGGCGTCGAGGGCACGGTGGCACGTGCCAAAGCCTATGCGCAGACCGGCGTCGATGCGCTGTTCGTGGTCGAGGTCGACGACATCGAGATCATCCGCGGCGTCAGCGCCGCAACCACGCTGCCGCTGATCATCGGCTCGGGCGCGATGACTGCGCTGCGAAAAGAGCTGACGCCGCTGCGCGCGCGCATACTGCTGCAGGGACACCAGCCGGTGGCCGCGGCAGTCAAGGCCCTGCGCGGAGCCTACGAACACCTGTACCGGGGCGGAACGCCCGCGGAATTGAAACCGTCCATCGCCTCATCCGCGGAACTGGATGAACTGATGCACGCGGACGCGTATGCAACGGCGCGCCGCGAATACCTGCAGTAACCCAAGGCAGTTGCAGTCCATAAAAGGAGGAATCATGAAACAAGCACTCAGCATCACGACCGCTTTTGCCATCCTGCTCGGCGCGGCCACATCCGCCCAGGCGCAGGATTTCCCGACCAAACCGGTGCGCATCGTGGTCGGCTTCGCCGCCGGCGGCGGTGTCGACAAGTCCGCGCGCTTCATCGGCAAACACCTGACCGAAGCGATGGGCCAGCAGATCGTCGTCGACAACCGCCCGGGCGCCGCCGGCAACATCGGCGCCAACTCGGTGGCCAAGTCGCCCCCCGACGGCTACACGCTGCTGATGGCCAACGCCACGCTGTCGATGCCGGGCCTGTTCAAGAACATGCCCTTCGACGTGCGCACCGAGCTGGTGCCGGTGAGCCTGGTGGCGATCGGGCCTTCGGTGCTGGTAGCGCATCCGTCGATGCCGATCAGGAATCTGAAGGACATGCTGGCCCTCGCCAAATCGCGGCCGAACGAGCTGCTGTACGGATCGGGCGGCGTCGGCAACATCACCCATCTCGAAATGAGCCTGCTCAACGCCCTCACCAAGACGAAGATGGTGCACGTGCCGTACAAGGGCAGCTCGCCGTCGATCGTCGGCCTGCTCACCGGCGAGGTGCACGTGCTGTTTTCTTCGATCCCGGCCGCGCTGGGTCAGCTCCGTGCCAACAAGATGCGCGCGATCGCGGTATCGACGATAAAACGCAGCAGCGCGCTGCCCCAGGTACCGACGGTGGATGAGTCAGGCGTGCCCGGCTACGATGCCGCCAGCTGGTATTTCGTGATGGCCCCGGCGAAAACCCCGGCCGCCATCGTCGACAAGCTGGGCGGGGCAATGTCCAAGGTGCTGTCGGTGCCCGAGATCAAGGCCACGCTGGTTGCCGACGGCTTCGAACCCATGGGCCTGTCGCCGCAGGAGTCCGCGAAGTTCCTGCAGAACGAGCTGAACAAGTGGGCCAATGCCATCCGCGTCGCCGGGATCAAGCCCGAATAAACCGAACCGCAACACTTTTCAAATCAACAAGGAGTCCCTGTGTCGAATATCGGTTTCCGCATCCTGCCGCCCGCCCCGCAGGCACCGCGTGAGTGGATAGAGGCGCTGCGCGGCATCGTCACCGCCCATCTCAGCGACAACATGAACCGGCTGAAGGCCGTGTCGTCCGACATCCGGCCGTATCACGACAAGACCAAGCTGGTGGGCACCGCGTTCACCGTCAAGGTGCCGCCCGGCGACAACCTGCTGGTGCACAAAGCCATCGACATCGCGCGGCCCGGGGACGTGATCGTGGTCGACGCCGGCGGCATCTGCACCAACGCCATCATCGGCGAGATCATGTCGTCGATGGCGCACGCACGCGGTGTTGCCGGCATGGTCATCGACGGCGCCATCCGCGACGCCGATGCCGTGGCCAAATCCAGCTTTCCGGTGTTTGCCAAAGGGGTGACCCACCTCGGCCCCTACAAGAACGGCCCGGGCGAGATCAACGTGCCGGTGTGCATCGGCGGCGCGATCGTCAATCCGGGTGACATCGTGGTCGGTGACGAGGACGGCCTGGTCATGGTTCCGCCCGGCGAGGACGTGGCGAAACTAATCGAACTCGCAATCGCCTATGCCGCCAAGGAAGAGGCCCAGTTGAAGGCCATCCGCAGCGGCAAGGGCGTCGACCGCTCCTGGGTCGACAAGGCCTTGAAGGAAAAAGGCTGTACGTTCTAGGCTAAGGCCACGCGGCGGCGCAATGCCGCCGCGGGTTCAGTGCGCAGCCGCCTGTGCTGCAGCGTAACGGCCATGCGGCGGCAGGTTCAGCGCATCCGCTGCCTCGTACGGACGATGACCTTCGACCTGCGCGGCGTAAAGCACGCGCCGGCTGCTCGATTCGAAGGCGTCGCGGCGGTGCAGCGTCGCGCGGTTGTCCCACACCACCACGTCGCCCACCTGCCAGTGATGCTCGTAGACGAAGCGCGGATCGGTGGTATGCGCCCACAACTCATTGAGCAGGTTTTCCGAATCCCCCAGCGACAGCCCGTTGACATAGGCGCTGTGGCGGCGGCCGAGGAAAATCATGTTGCGGCCGGTCTCGGGATGGGTGGAAATGATCGGATGGCTGGGGCCGGGAATCTCGCGGATGTCCATGTCGAGCGATGCGCCGGGGCGGATCTGCATCGCGGTGTCGACGATGTTGGCCTGCTTGATGGTCATGCCGGCAATGCGCTTTTTCATGGCCGGTGACAGCGCATCGTACGCGGCATAGCAGTTCGAGAAATAAGTGGAGCCCCCTGCCGGCGGAATCTCCACCGCGAGCAGCATGCGCGCGGCGGTGGGAGCCTCCTTGAACGAGAAATCCGAATGCCACACCACCTCGCCGTCGCCGAGGATGCCCACCGGCTTGCCGTTCTCGCGCACGTTGGTGACCACGGTCACTTCGGGCGGCAGGTTGAACACCTTGTTCGCTGTGCGTTCTTCGAGATCGCGCTTGTGCAGGTTGGAGGAAGTCACCGGGATACCGAAGCGTTTGACCAGGGTGACCAGGTCCTGCGCGCCGAATTTCTGGCCGCGGAACAGCAGCAGCAGGTGTTGCAGCCACAGGTCGTGCAGGCTGCTGAACGTTGCATCGTCGATTTTGGTCAGGTCGACCCCGCGCACTTCGGCGCCCAGCGCCGCGTCGGCGGGAACGACGTCAAAGGTTGCGGAACTGCGGGCTGCTATGGCGCTCATGGCGGATCCTCCTCGGGATGCGCCTTATTGTAATGACCGCGCGGGCGGCGGTCAGCCCGGGGTCCGGAATCCGGATTTTCCGGGCGAAACCCCGCAGCCTCGGTCAATTGCCGGTGCCGGCGGCTTCGGTAATGAATCTCAATGTCGCCTGCGCGCAGGCCTCGGCGTCGCTGGCAGCGACATGGTACGACTTGCCCGGCAGCACCAGCAGCCTCGAATTGCGGATCTGCTCCTGCCATTCGCGGGTGCGGTCCACCGTGCCCAGCCCGCTTTCCTCGGTAGTGATCACCAGCGTCGGGCAGCGGATTTTCGGCAGCTCGGCGCGGATGTCGGCGTAATTGATGCCGCGGTTGAAGCCGATCAGCGAAGACACCGGCGCGCGGCCCATGAAACGCGTCCACCACTCGACGCCCTCCTCCGGAAAATGTTCGCCGAGCCGGCCGGCCATGGTGCGCCGGGCCCAGTGTTCGGCGCCCTTGGTTTCGTATTCCTCGATCAGCGCGGGGATCTGCTCGGCGCCGGGACGCAGCGCCTGCGGCGTGCCGATGACCGTCAGCGATTTGACGCGGTCCGGACGGCGCGCAGCAAACACGCGGGCGATGGTGCCGCCGATCTTGGCGGCGACGAGGTGGAAGCGTTCGATGCCCAGGCTGTCCATCAGTGCGCAGTAGTCGTCGATCAGCGCATCGAAGGTCCACACGTATTCGCGCGGCATCGGCGTCGACTGGCCGTAGCCGCGCATGTCGGGCCGCACCATGCGCAACTGCCGCGCCAGCAGCGGCACCCAGGCATACCAGGCGAGGCTGCTCTCGGCGTTGCCGTGGAGCATCAACACGGCGTCGTGCTGCCGCCACGGATCGGCGAAATCGTCAACCTGATAAAAAAGCGCGCAGTCCGGCCGTTTCAGGATCGGCATGGTTTGAACGTGGTTGCCTGCGGTGATCAAGTGCGCGCGGCGAGCAACTGCATCAGCCGGTCGGGATTTGCCGCCTTGGCGAAGTTGCGCACCTCGTCGAGCAGCACATCGACCTGGGCCGGGGTGAACCGCCGCGCCATTTCAGCGCGGAAACGCGCGACATGGTCTTCCATGGTGAACGGTCGCGACGCGCTGCCCTTGGGCGCTTCGATGAATTTCTCCACGGTCTTGCCCGACTTCAGCGTAAGTGTGACTTTCGCGCCCACCGACTGTTCGGTGCTGACACGCTCGGCGTCGGCATCGAGTTCGCAGGCGATGGACTTCGAGATCGCCATTACCGACGGATCGGCCAGCGCGCCGTCGAAATCGTCGATGTTGATGGTGAAACCGGCGGGCACGGCCTTGCCCTGCTTCACCACCATCGCCATGCAATAGGGCAGGCTCATCTGCCCGGCCTGCACGTCTTTCGGCTCGGCCACGGTGAGCCGGCCCTGGATGATTTTCGGGATGCCGACGCGGATCGCCTTGATGTCTGGGGCGTCGAGCTGGTGTTCGCGCAGCAGATCGGCGGTGGCCTCGATCGCTGAGAGCACACGCGCGCTGGTGGCATGCGGCTTGATCGCGGTTTCGAGCAGCCGCCATGTCTTGCCGATTTCCGCCAGGCCCTTGTCGAAGTCGTGGCCGTCGGCGTAGGCGCGTGCAAAACCGTCCTTGCCCTCGAGGATGTCGGCAGGCCCGGAGAAACCGGCCTCGGCGAGCAGCGCGGCATGTACGCCTTCGCCGGCGGCGTGCGCGGCGTGGATGCGCTTGACCGTGGAGCCGGAGTGGTAGAACTGGGTCAGCCCGCCGCTGAACGAGGCGACCAGGCCTATGGTTTCGGCAATGCGCCGCGCGCGGTCGCCGCCGTTGAACATCAGGCTCGCCGCGGCGGTCGCCGCTCCGAAACCACCGCAGGTCGCGGTGCTCTGGAAACCGCGGCGGAAATGCGAAGGCTGGATCGCCAGCCCGATGCGAATCATGTTTTCATAACCGGCGGCGATCGCGGCGAGGATCTGCGCGCCGCTGCGATGGCGCGCTTCGCCGATCGCCAGCGCCGCCGAAATCACGATGCAGCCCGGATGCAGCATCGAACCCACGTGCACGTCGTCGGCATCGATGCTGCCCGAATAGGTGGTGTTGACGAAGGTCGCGCGCTCGGGGTCGGTGCGGTCATGTGAAAACAGTACCGTCGAATGTTCACGGCCGCCGAGTTCGCGCGCGAGATTGGTCGCCCAGGCGCTCCAGCTCATGCGCTGGCCCAGCGAAGCCACGCGCAGGTAATCGAGCAGGAATACGGTCAATGCCTCGCACACCGGCGCCGGCAGCGCGGCGTAATCCAGGTTGGCGGCAAACTCGGCAAAACGTACGGTTTCTTTCATGGGCACTGGCCTTGAATATTGTTTAACTATTTGATTATAAAGTATTTTTTGTTGTTTCGCGGGAACAGCAGCTTGCCTCGCCGGCCGGAATCGACGCAGCCCGCCACGCAAAAACAGTGTTGCACTCAACCGGTCAATCAAGACTGCTGCAGGCGACGACTCGCCTGCGCGCTCAGCGTCATTGTAAGCGCGGGGCTGCGGCCTCCGGCTTTCACGACCACATGCTGAAGACTTCCGCGCAGGACAACTGAATGCCGGCCGCGGACACGGAATTCTTGCCGCAGGTCGGCGGACCGGCCGGCTTGCGCGTTAAAACCCGTGGCCTGACCCGGGGCCGCAGCAGTCTTCCACCGGCGGATACGGGGTCCGCATCCGAACATACTGTTAGAATATTTAAATGAAAATAATCAACCTGATACCGCAAGCTGCGCGCGGCCGGCTGTGTGCCGCGGCCGGCGCTTTCCTGTTCTGTTTCGCGGGCGCCGTTGTTGCCGCGGAACAGGCTGCCGCCCCTGCGCAGCCCTCGAACCTCGATTCCGTCGCGCGGCTGATCGCCGGCCTGGTGCCGTCGAACAGCAGCCATGCCGAACTGGCCGACAGCAAGGCCTGGCAGAACCACAGCGCCGCGATGCTGAAATCGTGGTCGGGAGTGCGCGACGGCCAGCTCGCCGCGATGAAAACCTGGCGTACGACGCAGCTGCCGCCGCAGTGCCCGGTCGGACGCACGCTGTTCTACCCGTTCAGCGGCCCCGACTTCCTCAATGCCTGGACGCTGTTCCCCGACTGCGAAACCTACGTGATGTTCGGCCTCGAGCCGATCGGGAAAATGCCGGATCCGTCGGCCATGGGCCCCAAGGAATTGGCGAAGATGCTCGCCACGGTGCGCGATGCGATGGCCAACCTGTTCGAGCGCAACTATTTCGTCACCAACACCATGCGCCGCAACCTGCGCACCGAGCAGCTGCAGGGCGTGGTGCCGATTTTCGCGATGTCCATGGTGCTCTCGGGCGCGGAGCTGGTCAGCGTCGGCCCGGCGCCGTTCCCGAAGGTGCGCGGCAAAAAAGCCCGGCTCGACGGCGTCACCATCGAATACCGCACACCGGGCGCCAGGCGCCTGCAGCGGGTGATCTATTATTCGGTGGACATTTCCGATAAGGGCCTCGAGTCCTATCCCGAATTCCTCACCTACCTGCGCGAGCTGACGCCGACGACGACGCTGATCAAGGCGGC
>JBMTEY010000021.1:0-25312 GCA_049433545.1 Burkholderiales bacterium
TACGGCAGTTTTGCGGTCTAAATCACGTTAGGCGCGAACAATCGCTAATATGCGGCGCACAAAGGTTTGGCTCACGGTCTCGTGTTTGACGCTCTTGCCATGCTCGACACTCTGGGGGCAGCCTTACCGAGGGCCGATTGTCGATGCTCATGGCCATCTCGGCGCTTCCTTCAACTGGGAGATTATGGTCGAAACGATGGACCGCAACAACGTGACGCAGCGGACCGTAATGGCGCGTTACTACCCGGGTCCGGAAGGGCCGCGCGACCTGCCGGGCAGCGATGAAGACGCAGTTCGGCTTGCCGAGCGGTATCCGGGCAGGTTCTTTCCCCTGGTGGGCATGCAGCAGCCGCTACTCACTGGATCGCACAAGTGGCAGTCTCCAGACCGCGAGGTCGAGCGACTGATCGAGGAAACGGAACGAAAGCTTGCTTCCGGCAGATTCGTCGGTATCGGCGAGTTTATCGTCCGCCACTGGTCGTATAACCCGCGCGGTTTGCACGCAGAACAGGAAAATCCGATCTACTCTACCTTTATGCGAAAAATGAGTGCAATTGCGGCGCGCTTCGATGTTGCCATGGTTATCCATATGGAAGGCTACCCTGCGCTGGTCGAGGAATTTTCGAGGTTACTCTTGGAATTCCCGAACACGCGCTTCGTCTGGGCACACAGTTGCGGGCGCAGCAAGGCGTCCGTCATCAGTAGTATGCTGGAGCGTCATCCGAATCTGTTCTGCGACCTTGCCAACATGACCAATGTAGGTTCCAAGGGATACGGCATCGGATGGCCCCGTATGGAGGAGTTCACCGCGCTCATCGAGGAGAGCGGCGTGCTGTTCCCGGAGATGAAGGCGCTCTATGAACAGTTTCCCGACCGCTTCATGCTCGGCATGGATGTCGCGCATGCACCGGGGAACAACCTTAAGAACTACTCCCGGCGCGTGAATCGATTTCGCGACCTCCTCGGGCAACTCAAACCAGAAACAGCCAAGAAGTTTGCCGAAACGAATGCGATTCGTGTCTTCAAGCTCGGGAGCACTATTGCACGCTGATCGCCCAACTTTAGGTGCAGCGGACGCCTGCCGGCGCCGCTGACCACGACGTTAGGCAACACACAAACCGCCCGTCGCTAAATATTCTCTGTATCCATGCGCCAACCCTTACCCCCCGAAGTCCTGGCCGCGCTTGAACGAAAGGACAAGATCGAGGCGATTCGTCTCCTGAGGGCGAAGACCAATCTTGGTTTGGCCGAGGCAAAGGCGGCTGTCGAAACGGGTTCCTATGCGATCGCTACCGCGGAGCCGCCTGCACAGACGGATGCCGAGCTGCCCGCCGCAGCCGTTGCAGCCCTGCGGGCAGGCGACAAGATCGGGGCGATCAAGCTGGTCCGGCAATCGGCAGGCGTGGATCTCAAGGATGCCAAGGAGATTGTTGACCGGTTTGAAGTCAGGTCGGCAGGTGCATCCGGTCTGGCGCCGGGTGAGGTCCCGCGGTCAGGCCCGATCCCGAACTGGCTGCTGCTGGCGGTAGTGATTGGGGCACTGGCGGTTTGGCTGGTGTTTGGCAAGGGCTGAGGAGCCCCAGATTGAGGAAAAAAACGGCGCACCGTTTCCGCTGCGCCGTTTTGTATTGATTGTGCCGGCACTATTTTTTCTTGATGGTTTTCCTCTTCGCGGTTTTTTTTGCGATCGTTTTCTTTTTTGCCGGTTTCTTCGCCGCGGCCTTTGGTTTCATGCCCGCTTTCATTCCTTTAGTCAGCACGCCGCGCAGCCACGCCCACGACGCCGGGCCCCAGTAGCGTTCGCTCTTGGCGGCGATGTGGCCGTCGTCGGCATAGACGCGGGCGACGCGGCCGTCGGCAGGGCCCGACTCGAGCAGCATGTAGAGGTTGCCGATCGGGGTCAGATGGTCGATCTTGCCGTTGACCAGGTACATCGGCATGGTCAGGTTCTTCAGCAGGTCCTGGTCCTTCAGCGACCAGCGCAGGAATTCCTTGCGCTGTTCTTCTTCAGTGACTTCTTTCAGTGGCGGCCGCGAACCGCGCGGGCCGAACCAGTTGGTCTTCGCCCGTTCATAGGCGGCTTGCCGCCATTCGGCGCGTTCTTCCGGCGTGCCCCAGTAGCCGGCGCCTCCGGGAGCGCAGGCGATCAGGCCCTTGATGCGCGCATCGTGCGCGGCAAGGCGGATCACCCACAGGCCACCGCGGCTGACGCCGAATGCGCCGATGCGATTGCCGTCGATTTCGGGGCGCTTCTGCAGCACGTCGAGCGCCGCCTGCCACGCCACCACCGATTCCGGGGCATGCGGAAACGTGGTTTGCCCGGTGCCCGGCGCATCGACCACCAGTGCAGCCATGCCCTGTGACAGCGCACCCTCGGCGTATTTCTCGCGGTCTTCCTTGTACATGTCGGCACCGCACATCACCAGCACCGCCGGCACCTTGTTCGATTTCGACGCGCCCTTGGGGAGGCGCAGGAAGCCGGTGGCCTTCATGCCGTTTTTGTGGACGACGATGGTTTCCGGCGGGTCGGGCAGCAGTGCCGCGGACTTGGCGTAGCAGCGCAGGTAGTCTTCGTACGACTGCGCCTTGATCGGGCTCATGGTCGGCGGGCAGATCGGCGAGCCCGACCAGTACGGCGACGGAAAGCGCGCAAGGCTGTAATAAGTCTTGGCCTGGATGTACGCCTGGCGGGCGCCGGTCTTGTCCTTGCGCGCGAGCAGGGCGTCGCCCTTTTTCTCGTATTCGGCGCCGACCGCGCTCCACACCGGCACCCAGTCCTCGTCCTCGGTGCTTTTGATTTTCGCGACGGTGTCGATCAGCAGCTGCATGTCGTCGATCAGGTTGAACCAGCGGCGGTAGAAACCGCCGATGGCGACGACGAACGGATCCTCGTCGGCGCGCATCGGCAGCTTGGCAAGGATGGCGGCTTTGGTCTGTGCGGCTTTGTCGGTGGCGGTGCTCATGGTGTCTCCGGGTTTGGCAATGGCGCGCGCTATTCTGGCGCAATGCCAAATTGGGCGCCACGTCCCGATGGAGTTTGGTAAGCAATTGTTTTGATTTGATTTTTTATTGACCGCACGGCGAAAGGATTCAGCATGCGGACGCAACGCGCGTCGTGCGCGACGCGCCGCGCAGCTTGCGCCACAATGCACGCTTCTTCAGGGGGAGGAAAAATGAATTCCGGAATGCAGGCTGTGCTGCGCGCGGCGCTTATCGCGTGGGCGCTGGCATCACTGGCCGCGAGTGCGGCGTATCCCGAACGGCCGCTGCGCATCGTCGTGCCGTTTCCGCCGGGAGGTGCTTCCGACGTGACGGCGCGCATGCTCGCCGAAAAATATTCGGCGCGCTGGAAGGTCAATGCCGTGGTCGACAACCGCACCGGGGCTTCCGGCATCATCGGTACCGAGATCGTCGCCAGGGCCGCGCCCGACGGCCACACGCTGGCACTGGTGGCGCTGAGTTTCGCGATCAACCCCTCGATCCACAAGCTGCCGTACAACGCCGAACGCGATTTCACCTTCATCACCATCACTGCGGAAAATCCGCTGGCCCTGGTGATCGGCAATAACTTTGCGGCGAAATCGGTGCGCGAGCTGATCGACATGGCCAAGGCAAAGCCGGATTCGATCACGTTTGCCTCCAGCGGCACCGGCAGCTCGCCGCACATGAGTGCCGAACTGTTCAAGATGATGAGCGGCACCAGGATGACCCATGTGCCGTACAAGGGCAGCACTGCCGCGCATCCCGACCTCATCGCCGGTCGCGTCAACGTCATGTTCGACACCGTGATTGCGACCATGCCGCACATCAAGGCCAATCGACTGAAGCCGCTGGGCGTGACCTCGAAGAAGCCCTCGGCAGAACTGCCCGGCGTACCGCCGATTGCCGAGGCGGTTCCCGGATATGAATCGACGTCCTGGGGCGTGGTGATGGGGCCGGCCGGGATTCCGCCGGCGGTGGTCAAGGCGCTCAACCAGGCCACGGTGGAGATCATTGCCATGCCCGATATCCGGGAGCGACTGTCACGGCTGGGTTCGGTGCCGGTTGCGAATTCGCCGGAGGAGGCGCGCAAGTTCATTCGTGCCGAGATCGAGAAATGGAAGAAGGTGGTCAAGGCCGCCGGCATCACGCCGGCGACCTGATCCGCAATCGTTGGTCATAAAAAGCGAGGAGGAGACATGAAGAACGTATCGAAGAGGCTGTTTTCCGGGAACATGCTGGCGGCATGCCTGTGCCTGCTGGCTACGGCGGGGGCGCAGGCGGCCTATCCCGAGCGTCCGATCCGCATGATCGTGCCGCAGAACGTTGGCAGTTCGACCGACAACGGTGCACGCATCGTGGCAGCGGAGTTATCGCGGGAAATCGGCCAGCAGATTGTCGTGGACAACCGCCCGGGCGGTGCGTTGCAGCTGGGACTGGAAATCGCGGTACAGGCGCCGGCCGACGGGTACACGATTTCCTATGCCCCGATCGGCGCGCTGGCGATCGCGCCGCATCTGCTGCGCAAACCGGCGGTCAACGCGCTGCGCGACCTAGTGCCGGTCGGGCAGACGTTGAGCGGCCACCAGATCATCGTCGCCAGCCC
This sequence comes from Burkholderiales bacterium, assembly GCA_049433545.1. Taxonomy (GTDB): domain Bacteria; phylum Pseudomonadota; class Gammaproteobacteria; order Burkholderiales; family SG8-41. Next base: position 4,586 of record JBMTEY010000021.1, read on the forward strand.
GAAATCGCCGTTCACCAGCCTGCAGCAGGTCATCGACTACGCGAAACAGAATCCGGGCAAGCTGCTCAACGGTTCGTCGAGCAACGGCGCCCCCGGGCATATCGGTTTCGAATTGCTGAAGACGATGACCGGCATCAACATCGTCCACGTCCCCTACAAGGGCGGCGCCGCGGCGCTGGTGGACCTGATGGCCGGGCGCATTCAGGTGATGATGGAAGGGCTCAATTCGGCGACTGCACACGTCAAGGCGGGGCGGGTGCGCGGACTGGCGGTGACCGGTCCGAAGCGCACGCCCGTGCTGCCTGATATCCCGACCGTGCAGGAGGCCGGCGTGCCCGGATTCGTGATGACGGTGTGGCATGGCATCGTCGCGCCGGCAAACACGCCGCGCGCAGCCATCCAGGTTCTCAACGCCGCGCTCAACAAGGCGATTACTTCGCCCGAGGGCACGCGGCGCATCCTTGCGCTCGGTTCGGAGCCCGCGCCGGGCACGCCAGAGGATTTCTGGAAACTGGTGAAAAGCGACCGCGAGCGCTGGGGCGTGGTGATTAAGAAAGCCGGAGCGAAAATCGATTGAACGCGCGACTGCCCGACACCGACACCGAGGAGTTCATGATCCCGGCGCGCGACGCCGGGATCGAGCTCTACGTGCGCAACCGCCATCCGCGCGGGCAGACCGCGTACGGTGCCGAGCGCACGCTGCTGTTCGTGCACGGCTCGACCTATCCGGCGGAAGCGGTGTTCGACTATCCGCTGAAGGGCCTGTCGTGGATGCAGTACATCGCGCAGCGCGGTTTCGATGTCTATCTGGTCGATGTGCGCGGCTACGGTCGCTCGACGCGTCCCGCGGCAATGGATGCGCCGCCCGGCGAAGGCGCGCCGGTGGCGCGGACCATGGAAGCGGTGGAGGACGTCGGCGCCGCGGTGGATTTCATCTGCAAACGCCGCGGCATTACCGCGATGAACCTGATGGGCTGGTCGTGGGGTACCACCATCATGTCGACCTACACGTCGCGTCACAACGCGCGCGTGCACAAGCTGGTACTCAACGCGCCGCAGTGGCTGCGCGATTCGAAATCGACGCTGGATGCCGGCGGACCGCTGGGGGCGTGGCGGGCGGCGAACCGCGAGACCACGCGCGGACACTGGTTCGGCGCGGTACCGTCGCACAAGGTCGAAGAGATCATCGCGCCCGCCGAATTCGACGCCTGGCTCGCTGCGGCGATGGCCACCGATCCCGGTGGTGCGAAGATGAATCCGCCGTGCCTGCGCGCGCCCAACGGCACGCTGCTCGACACCCGCGAATTCTGGACGCAGGGCAAGCCGCCGTATGATCCCGCCGATATCCGCGTGCCGGTGCTGATGACCCACGCTGAATGGGACCTGGTGCTGCCGGCGCGGATGGCGCATGAACTGTATGCGAAGCTCGTCAACGTGCCGTACAAGCGTCATGTCGAATTCAGTGAAGGCACGCACTACCTGATGCTGGAAAAGAACCGCATGCAGGTGCTGCGTGAAGTGCAACACTTCCTTGAAGAAGAATTTGTGGCCGGGGAATAAGTGATTACCCATGGTTTTTGCCTGATCCTGAAAATCAATCAAGCAATCGCGAGGAGGAAAACATGAAAAACTGGACGACACTGGCATTGGCGGCGGTACTGGCGGCGGCAGGCACGGCGTGGGCGCAGGCCTATCCCACGAAACCGGTGCGCATCATGGTGGGTTACGCGCCGGGCGGCGGCGTCGACACCACCGCGCGCATCATGGCGCAGGCGCTGGGCGAGATGTGGGGCAGCAACGTGCTGGTGGAAAACCGGCCGGGCGCCGCCGGCAACATCGCCACCGAAGCGACCGCCAAGGCTCCGCCCGACGGCTACACCCTGGTTTTGTGCAACATCGGATCGCACGCGATCACGCCGGCGCGTTTTGCCAAGCGCCTGACCTACGATCCGGTCGGCGATTTCGCATTCCCGATCAAGATCGGCGGCATCCCCAACGTGTTCATGGTGCATCCGTCAATGCCGATCAAGAGCCTGCAGCAGTACATCGACTATGCGCGCAGGAATCCCGGCAAGCTGCATTTCGGCTCGTCGGGTGTCGGCGCCTCGCCGCACCTTTCGATCGAACTGTGGAAGACCATCAGCAAGATCAACATCGTGCACGTGCCGTACAAGGGCGCGGCGGCGGCGCTTGCCGATGCAATGAGCGGCCATATCGAGTCGTCCGTCGGCAACCTCGCCGGCGGTCCGCTGGGAGCGATCAAGGCGAAACGGGTGCGCGCGCTGGCGGTGACTTCGGGGGTGCGCAATGCGCAGGTGCCGGACGTGCCGACCTTCGCCGAATCCGGCGTGCCCGGTTACGACGTCACCGGCTGGTATGGCCTGTGTACGCAGTCCAAGGTGCCGCAGCCCATACTCGACAAGCTGGCCGCGGACGGTCGCAAGCTTCTCTCCGGCCCGTTGAAGAAACGGCTGGAGAGCCAGGGCATCTCGGTGGCCCCGGCGACGCCGGACGAATTCCGCGAGCATGTGAAATCCGAAATCGCGAAATGGACCAAGGTGGTCGTGGACGCGAAACTGACGGGCAATTGATCGAAGGTCCCGCAACTTGAAAGGAAACGGAGCATGGCATCATGAATGACCGGCTGCAGGCGCATCTGAGCCCGGAAGTCATTCTGCAGCAGATCAAACGGCATGGTGTTACGCATGTCGTCTGGCTGCCCGACAGCGAAACCAACTGGCTCTACCTGTTGATGAAGGCGGATCCGGCGCTGACGCTGGTTGCAGTGCCACGGGAAGGCCTCGCCTGTTCGGTTGCCGCCGGACTGGCGGCGGGCGGCAAAGTGCCGGTGATCCTGGTGCAGAACACCGGGTTGATGGAATCCGGCGATTCGATCCGCGGCTGGCTGTTCGGACTCGAGATCCCCGTGGTGTTCATGGTCGGCATGCGCGGCTGGAACCGGCATGGCGCGCCAACCGCGGATACTGCTTCGGTCTACACCGAGCCTTTCCTTAATGCCTTCCGCATCAACTATTACCTGGTGGAGAGCGACGCCGATGCGGACCGCATCAGCGTCGCGTTCGAGGAATCGAAGCGCACCAAACGCCCGGTCGCCGTGCTGGTCGGTGACGAATACCACGGCTTCAACAAGTAGGGGACCCGGGATGATTGATACCGCAGAAATGCTCAAGGCGTTCAACGCGCATCGCGGCGATGCCATCGTCGTGCCCGGCCGCGGTGGGCGCCACTGGGTCAGGATCAGCAGTGAGCCGGATCTCGATCTGCCGATGGGCGACCCGGCGATGGGCGGCCACGCTGCGTTCGCTTTCGGGGTGGCGCTGGCGCAGCCTCAGCGCAGGGTGGTGCTGTTCGACTCCGAAGGCGACCTGCAGATGGGGCTGGGCATCCTGCTCACCGTCGCCGAGCTGAAGCCGGCGAATTTCTACCATTTCCTGCTCGACAACGAATGTTATGCAACCACCGGCGGCCAGCCGGTGCCGAACGCGAAAAACGTTGATTACATGATGATGGCGAAGGCCGCAGGTTATCCCCGCGCCTATGCTTTCACCGAGCTCGATGCACTGAGCGCGGCGCTGCCGGAAATCATTGGCCAGCCTGGACCGGTATTCGTGGCAATGAAGGTGAATCCCGACGTCGAGAACAAGCCGATCACCCAGCGCACCAAATGGCGGACCCGCAGCTGGACGCAGGTGATTGCCGACCTGCAGCGCAGGCTCTGCATCGCCGCCTGATTGATTGCCGATACGGAGCAGGAGCAATGAACACAGCCACCGCACAGATGCTGGCGCATTACAACCAGTGGTCCGACAACGTGATGTTCGACGGGGTCGCGGCATTGCCCGAGGGCGAGGCGCTGAAGCCGCGCACGTCGCTGTTCCGCAACATGGTGCATACGCTGAATCATATTTACGTGATCGACCGCATCTGGCAGGCGCATCTCGAGGGGCGCGAACACGGCTACGAGGCGCGCAACACCAAAGACCATCCGCCGCTCGCAGAGTTGCGCGGACTGCAGCAGGAGGTGGATCGGTGGTATGTCGATTGGAGCGGTGACCAGACCGATGCGACCCTGGCCGAGACCGTCAACTACACGCTGATCGGCGGCAACCGTGGAGCGATGACCCGCGGCGAAATCCTGTTGCACGTGGTGATGCATACCAGTTACCACCGCGGTTTTGTCGGCGACATGATGTTCCAGGTCAGCGGGCATCGCGCGCCGAGCATGGATCTGCCGGTGTACATGGGGAAAATGCGTCCCGTGGTTTGACCGCCCGGCGGCCGGCGAGTAGCATCAATCAGGTCCGGCGCGGTCCCTGCATCGCGCCGGATTCCGAACCACTCCTGTGCAAGGAGGACCCATGGCTGAAAGAACGATCCGCGAAATCATAGAGGGCCAGGAGCTGCTGACCGCGCCGGCGAGCATGACGGTCGCCGAGGCGGCGCGCCTGATGCGCCAGCGCAATGTCGGCGCGATGATGGTGGTCGAGGGTGACAAACTTGCCGGCATGTTCACCGAACGCGATGCGCTGTTCCGCGTGGTGGCCACCGGCCTGGACGTCACCAATACGCCGCTCAGCGTGGTGATGACGAAAAACCCGAAAACCATATCGCCTGACCGTTCTTTCGTGCAGGCGCTGGGCGTCATGCACGAAGGCCGCTTCCGCCACCTGCCGGTGATCGAGGACGGCCGCCCGGTCGGCATGATCTCGGTGCGCGACGCCTTCGGTCCTGAACTCGAGGCCTTCATCTACGAACTGCTGCGCCAGGAGCAGGTCAGCCAGATCCTGGCGTGAGCACCGGCCGGCGCGCGGCGAGCAGGCAGTACAAGGCGGCGGCAGCCGGGAACACCAGCGTGGCGAATGCGATGCCGTAACTCAGTGTCAGCGCATAGATGTTGGCGAAGAGGATGGGGCCGGCGAATTTCCCGAAATTGGTGATCACCAGCGAACCGCTGACCGCGAGGCTGACCTGGCCTGGCGGCGCCAGCCGCCCGACTTCGGCAAGGATCACGCCGGGCCAGCAGCCCGAGGCCGCGCCCAGCACCGCAAACAGCATATAAACCCAGACCAGCGGCAGCGCCGGGTCCAGCGCCAGCGCCGCGACCGCGGACAGCATCATCAGGCCGGCGTTCCATGCCAGCACGCGAGCTGTGTCGCCGGCACGGTCGACGATCCAGCCAATCAGCACGCGTCCGCCCGCACTCGCCAACTGCACCACGGTGAGCACCGTGCCCGCCACCACCAGGCTCATGTCCAGCGTGATCACGCAGGCCACCACCGCGAAGGTCGCCGCGCAGAACTGTATCCACGAAAAACACGCGCCGGCAATCGCGATCAGCCGCAGTTGCGGGTGCGCCCAGATTGCAAAAGCGCCGGCCAGCGGATTGGCGGTGACCGCCGGCGCATTGCGGTCGCGGTCGTCGTCCCAGCGGCGGCGCTCCAGCTGCATCAGCAGCACCACTCCGGCCAGCAGCACCACGCTGATCACCACCGCCCAGCGCCAGCCCGCCCACACCGCGACGGCCGGCGATATCAGCGCCGCGCACATGCCGCCGGCGGGGATGCCCACCTGGTGCAGCGAAAACATCGTGCTGCGCCGCGCCGGCGGGGTGAAGCGCATCAGCAGGTGCGAAGCCGACGGCGTGATCATGCCGTAGCCGAGGCCGATCACCAGCGAACCGATCACCAGGAACACGCCCCATGGCATCAGCAGCAGCGCCATGCCGGCGGCGACCATGGCATGCCCGATCTGGTTGGTGCGCGCCGCTCCGTAGCGGCGACTGGTGCTGCCAAGCAGGGTCAGCGTGACCACCATGCCGGTGCTGACCAGGCTGATCTGGTAGCCGATCAGCGACGGATCGAAACCGTAGTCGCGCGCGACTTCCGGCGCCACTGCCGGCAGCACCAGCACAGCCATCGAGGCGAAGGTGTGGCCGGCGAGCAGCGCCAGCAGCAGGAACAGCGATGAGACCGGATTCGACAACGCGGGAAGGATCAGTGCGGGAACCAGGGCAGCATCGGCTCCTGCCCCGCGGGCAGCTCCTTGCGCGCGACGTTGAGGATCATCGCCAGCATCGCGTAATACCCGGCGACCGCGATCAGTTCGATCACGCCCTGCTCGCCGAAGACCTTCACCGCGCGTCGGTAGGTTTCATCGCAGGCGCTTTTGTTGTGAAACACCTCGGTGAGCAGCTCATGCAGCGCTTCCTCGTCGGCGGCCATGCCGGCGGGGCGGCGGCCTTCGGCGATGGCGTGGGCGATTGCGGGACTGAGGCCGGCTTTCATCGCGTGTTTGTAATGGGACTGCCATTCGTACTGCTGGGTCCAGTGGCGCGCTGCCATCAGTGTCGCCATTTCGGCGATGCGGCGGTCCAGCGGGCATTTGAAACGCAGGTACTCGCCGACCTGCTGCACGGTGTGCGCGAGTCCGGGGCTGCGCAGCAGCGCAAGGAACGGGCCGCGCACTTCGCCGCGCGGTCCGGAGGCGATTGCCGCGGCAACTTTTTTCTGTTCTTCGGTCCAGTGTTCCTGCGAAATGTGCGGCAGGCGTTCAGGGGGCAGGGCAGGCATCAGTTCCTCCGCTATACATATAAATATTTGATTATAAACAGTTATTTTAGAACATCCATTGGCCGCCATTGACATGGATAATCTGCCCGGTGATGTACGCTGCACCGGGACTGCAGAGGAAACGCGCGGTGGCGGCAATTTCTTCAGCGTCGCCGTAACGGCCCAGCGGTATGTTGCCGGTGGCCGCGGGACGCGGCGCGCGATGCGCCGGGCGCGTGGTGTTGAAGTGGCCGGGCGAGATGCAGTTGACGCGGATGTTTTTCGGACCGAGTTCGCGCGCCAGCGCGCGGGTCATGCCGGCGAGGCCGCTCTTGGCGGCGGAACTGCGCACCTTGCCGACGGCCCCGGTGAGCGCGGTGTCGCCGGCCAGCGTGATGATGCAGCCGCCGCCGGCGGCGAGCATGCCGGGCAGCACCGACTTCACGCAGTGGAACGAGCCGTCCAGCGAAATGGCCATCACTTCGCGCCATTCGTCGAAAGTCATTTCGGTGATCGGGATTTCGCGGCGCACCGAGGCGTTGAGCACGAGTATGTCGACTTCGCCCATGCCGTCCCGTACCGCGGAGTGCATGCGCTGCACGGCCGCGGCGTCTGCGATGTCGGCGACGAACACCGCCGCGGTGCCGCCCGCTTTCCTGATTTCGGCGGCCACGGTTTCGGCTTCTGCAGCAGAGGCGCGGGTGTTGATCGCAACCCTGGCGCCCGCCGCGGCGAGTTCCAGCGCGATGGCGCGGCCGATGTTTTTTGCGGCGCCGGTGACCAGCGCGGTTTTTCCGGAGAGCTCCCGGGCGTCTGTCATGCTGTGGCTCCAGTCATGCAATGCGGTCGCGCAAGCATAACGGGGAATAACGTCTGCGGGCGCATCTTTTCACTTGCAGTTCCACATGCTGCAGCGGACGGTCTGCTGGTATATAGTGCCGCGCGGATCGATCACATGTTTGCGGAGGATAACGATGAAAAACGGGAGTGTTCTGGCAGCCATGGCGCTGGCGGCGGCATTGCCACTGCATGCGGCGCAAGGCGAATTTCCGGTCAAACCGGTGCGCATCCTGATCGGCTTCACCCCGGGCGGCGGTCCCGACATCACCGCGCGCTACATCGCGCAGAAGCTGACCCAGGAATTCAAGCAGCAGGTGATCGTCGATAACCGTCCCGGCGCAGGCGGCACCATCGCCGCCAGTATCGCCGCGAGCGCCAATCCCGACGGCTATACCCTGCTGTCGGTGTCCTCCGCGCATGCAGTGGCGCCGGCGATCTACGACAAGCTGCAGTACGATGCGCGCCGCGACCTCGCGGGCATCACGCTCACCGCTACTTCCAAGTACGTGCTGGTGGCCGCGCCGGCGATGGGCTACAAGTCGCTGAAAGACCTGCTGGCGGCTGCGCGTTCGAAACCCGGGCAGCTGAATTTCTCGTCGGCCGGCGTCGGCAGCGGCACCCATTTCGCCGGCGAACTGCTGAAAAGCATGGCGAAGATCGACGTCGAGCACATCCCGTTCAAGGGCATACCCGAGGCGATGACCGAGGCGGTCACCGGGCGCGTGCAGTTTTTCATGTCGCCGATCGCCAGCGCGGTGAGCCTGGTGCGCGAGGGCCGCGTGGTCGGGCTCGGCGTGTCCTCGCTTGAACGAGACGCGCTGCTGCCCGACGTGCCGACCATCGCCGAGGCGGGCGTGCCGGGTTATGACTCCATCCTCTGGTTCGGCCTGCTGACCCACGGCCAGACGCCGCGCCCGCTGGTCGACCGGCTCAACCGGGATGTGACCCGCATCCTCACCGACGCGGAAACGCGCCGCCGCTGGTCGCCGATCGGTCTCGAACCGAGTCCGACCACGCCGGCCGCGTTCGACAAGCAGATCGCGGCGGACATCGCGACATTCACCAGGCTGGCGCGTGCCGGCAACATCAGGGCGCGCTGAGCGAGGACTCTGTCATGAAAATCAAAACCAACGGTATCGAACTCAATTGCGTGATCGAAGGCGAGGGCGCGTGGCTGGTGATGTCGCATTCGCTGGCCTGCAACCTGTCGATGTGGGATCCGCAGATGGCGGCGCTGACCAGGCACTACAAGGTGCTGCGTTTCGATACCCGCGGCCACGGCGCGAGCGACGCGCCGCCGGGTCCGTACACGCTGGAACAGATGGCCGACGACGTGCACGGCCTGTTTGCAGCGCTGGGCATCCGCCAGGCGCACTGGGCGGGGCTTTCGATGGGCGGCATGATCGGCGAGACCTATGCGCTGAAATATCCCGGCGTGTTCCGCAGCATGGTGCTGGCCGACACCACCAGCCGCCGTCCGCCGAATGCCGAACAGATGTGGGGCGAACGCATCCGCACGGCGCGCGAACAAGGCATGGCCGCGCTGGTCGAAGGCACGCTGGGGCGCTGGTTCACCGAACCGTACCGCAAGGCGCATCCGGAGGTGATGGCGCGCATAGGCAACGATATCTGCAACACGCCGGTGGAGGGTTTTGCTGGCTGCAGCGAGGCTATAGCCCGGATCGACGTGCTCGACCGCCTGAAAGAGATTGACTGTCCGGCACTGGTGATCGTCGGCGACCAGGACCACGGCACGCCGCCGGAAATGGCGCGTCAGATCCACGCCAACCTGCGCGGCTCCGAGCTGTTGATCATCGAATCCGCGGCGCACCTGTCGAACGTCGAGCAGGCGGAAACATTCACCGCTGCCATGACGGATTTCCTGGCCCGGCACTGATCCGCGGCGATTCAGCGAGGCGCCGCAATCCGGCGCAGCGTCTCCATTTCCGAGGTGATGGCTGCGGCCGAGGCCATCGTGGCCGAGCGCAGGTTTGCAACTTCCGCAGCGGAGGGAAGGGTTATTTCCGGGGCCTGCGCCGACAGGGTTTTGAGCGCATCCGGCAGGCCATCGATGATCCGGGTATGGGCGTCGAAGGCGCTGCGGTACTCCCGGAAATCCTGTTCCAGACGGTTTTTATGCTGCACGGCCGTGGCGCCCCATGTGGCTCCGCGGTTCTCGCTGCGCAGATGATCGCGGAAAGCGGTGATGCCGTGGCGCAATCCGGAGTCGAGCACCAGCAGGGCGGCTTGTCGTTTCAGCAGCTCCCGCACCGAGTGCAGGTAAGTATCGGCGCCGGCGCCGAGCAGCAGGATGCGCGAGGTGTCGGCGGCGCGCAGTGCAGTCAGATCGTTGTCGATGCGATCAGCGGCAACCGAAACCGCCTGTGATTTCGCCACGGGGTCGGTTGACGGAGCGATCGTGTTGCGCAGCGCCTGTGTCGCATGGTCGATCCGGGCCAGTGTTGCGTCACGCAGAAGCGTTGTCTGATGACGGTTCCATAGCGCGTATCCAGCCGCGACGGTGATGACGAGAATGATGATCCCGATGGCGAGGTGGTTTCTTTTCATGATTTCTTCCGTACGGTCGCGCAGAAGGCTCAGGGCGCCCTCAAGAAGGATGCGGGTCAATGGTAGGATAGACCGATGTCTGACATAAGTGCCGTAGTTCACACTCCAGGAAACCCCGCGCAACTGCGCCGCCTGCTGGCGTTCCTCCTGCCGTACCGCTGGCGCGTCGCCGCCGCACTGACTGCGCTGGTCACCGCCGCCGGCTGCGTACTCGCGCTCGGGCAGGGCCTGCGTTTCGTGATCGACGCCGGTTTCGGCAGCGGCAATCCAGGCATGCTCAATACCGCGCTCGCCGGCGTGATCGCGGTGGCCGTGGTGCTGTCAGTGGCGACGTTCACGCGTTTCTACCTGATGATGACGGTGGGCGAGCGCGTGATTGCAGACCTGCGGCGCCGTGTGTTCGCGCACGCGCTGACGCTGTCGCCGGCGTTTTTCGATGCCACGCGCACCGGCGACATCGTGTCGCGGCTGACCAACGACAGCGAGCAGCTGCGCCAGGTCATCGGTTTCGGCCTGTCGATGTTCCTGCGCAACGGCCTGATGATGATAGGCTCTCTGGTGCTGCTGTTCACCACCAGCCCCAAGCTTGCCGCACTGATCGTGCTCGGTGTGCCGGCGACGCTGATCCCGATACTGCTGGTCGGCCGCCGCGTGCGCCGGCTGTCGCGTGCCAACCAGGACCGCGTGGCAGAGGTCTCGGCGCACGTCGATGAATCGATGCACGAAATCCGCACCGTGCAGGCCTATGGCCATGAGGCGCGTACCCGTAGCGCCTTTGATGCGGCGACAGAGGCCGCCTATCTGGCGGGCGCCGACCGCATCCGCGTCAAGGCCTGGCTGATCGCCTCGGTGATGCTGATCGCCTTCTGCGCGGTGGGCGTCATCCTGTGGGTCGGCGGCCACGACGTGCTGGCAGGGCGGCTGACTGCTGGTGAATTGTCGGCCTTCGTGTTCTACGCCGGCATCGTCGCCAGCGGCGCCGGCACGGTGTCGGAAATCTGGGGCGAGATCCAGCGTGCCGCGGGCGCCACCGAACGCCTGATGGAACTGCTTGATACGCGCCCCGCGCTGGAGATCGCCCCACCCCGCATCGAACTGCCGGCGCATGTCAGGGGCGCGATCCGCTTCGAGAACGTGGGTTTCGCCTATCCGACGCGGCCCGATGCCGCTGCGCTCGCTGCGCTGTCCTTCGACGTCCACCCCGGCGAACGCGTGGCACTGGTCGGCCCTTCGGGCGCCGGCAAGACCACGATCTTCGCGCTGCTGCTGCGCTTCTACGATCCGCAGTCGGGGCGCATCCTGATCGACGGCGCCGACACCCGGCACTGCGATCCGCTGGCGCTGCGCCGCGCGATCGCGCTGGTGGCGCAGGACCCGGTGATTTTTGCGGCGAGCGTGACCGAGAACGTGCGTTTCGGCCGCCCTGATGCCACGGCGGAGGAAGTGCGCGCCGCCTGCGCGGCGGCGCACGCCATCGAATTCATCGAACGCCTGCCGCAGGGTTTCGAAACCGACCTCGGCGAACGCGGCATCAAGCTCTCGGGCGGCCAGCGCCAGCGCCTGTCGATCGCCCGCGCGCTGCTCGCTGACCGACCGATCCTGCTGCTCGACGAGGCGACCAGTTCACTGGACGCCGAAAGCGAACGCCAGGTGGCCGCGGCACTGGAACTGCTGGCGCGCGGCCGCACCACGCTGGTGATTGCGCACCGCCTCGCCACCGTGCGCAACGCCGACCGCATCCTGGTGCTCGACCGAGGGCAACTGCATGCCACCGGCACCCACGACGAACTGCTGCGCGCCGACGGGCTTTACGCGCACCTGGCGCGCCTGCAGTTCATGCACGAAGACGCGGCAATCTAGGCCGTCTTCTGATTTGCATCGACGGAAGTTCCGTTCCGGGCAAATTCGGTTTATCCTCCCGCAGCAGACGATCGATAACGGTCGCGTGACCACAGGGGATAAGTCATGCATTTTTGTACCGGGAGAGTTTGTCGAATTGCGGGCGGCCTGATAGTCACAGGTCTGTTGTTTGCGGCATCCGGGCAGGCAGCCGGTCAGGAGCGCAATCTGGCACCAGGCTTTTCAGCTTTGCCGAAGAGCTCGAAGGTTGCCATCATGCCCACGGATATCGAATTGTTTTCAATCAGCGCCGGCGGTGTTGCGGAGCCGAAAGCCGACTGGACCGAGGCTGCGGCCAGGCATATCAAGGCGGCGTTGGCTGAAAGGAAGAAAAAGCTCGGTATCGGATCAGTCGATCTCAGTGAAAAGGATGCTGATGATCTTGCGGAGGTCAATACGCTGCATGCCGCGGTGGCGCGTGCGATCGCCACCCACCATTTTGGCCCGGGATTCCTGAATCTTCCCACCAAGGAAGGCAAGCTGGACTGGTCGCTGGGCGATGCGGTAAAGCCGATCCGGCAGAAAACCGGGGCGGATTACGCGCTGTTCAGCTGGATCCGTGACAGCTATGCCAGTGCCGAGCGCGTAGCCACAATGATTGCGCTGGCGCTGCTGGGGGTGGGTGTCGGCGGCGGACTGCAGATTGGTTATGCGTCCCTGGTGGATTTGAACACCGGCCAGGTCGTATGGTTCAACAGCATGTTCCGTGGAACCGGTGATCTCCGCGAGGCAGGGCCGGCCGCTGAAAGCCTGGACTCTTTGCTCGATAAATTTCCCGCTACGAAATGAAGCGTCGGCGGTTTCTGGCCGCTGGCGGCGCCTGCTGCGCAATGGCAGCGGCGTCATCCGCTGCGGCTCAGGAAGTATGGCGAACGCCGGCGCGTTTCGCACGACCCGACATATCCACGGACGAGGGTGGCCTGTGGGCGATGATGGATCGCGAGGAGCGCAAGCTGAGGCGCAGTCCGTTTGTCATCCGGGACCGGGCCCTGAACGATTATTTGCAGGGTATCGCCTGCAGGCTTGCCGGCGATCATTGCCCCGATGTGCGTGTGCACGTCGTGAATACGCCGTTGTTCAATGCCAGTATGGCCCCCAACGGCATGATGCAGATCTGGAGCGGTCTGTTGCTGCGCGCCGAAAACGAGGCGCAGCTTGCCGCGGTGATCGGCCACGAAATCGGTCATTATCTTGAGAAGCACACGCTCGAGCGGCTGCGCGATGTGAAGTCGGCCTCGGCGTTCGGGCAATTCATCGGACTGTTCGGACTGGTCGGGGCGCTTGGGCAACTGGCCATGCTGGCCGGCATGTTTTCGTTTTCACGCGAGCAGGAACGCAGGGCGGATGTCATCGGGGTGTCGCTGATGCATCGCGCCGGATACGATCCGGCCGAAGCTGCAAAAGTGTGGACCAACCTGTTGCAGGAGCTGAGGGCGCGACCCGGCGGTGATCCCACGGCGAACAGCCCGATGTTTGCCACGCACCCTCCGGCGGCAGAACGGAGTGAAACACTCAATAAACTCGCAGCGGAATTTCCGGGCGGGGAAACGCGCAAGGACGCGTGGCAGGAAAAGGTTCGTCCGTTTCGCCGCGAATGGCTGAAGGAGGAAATCCGGCGAGGCCAGCATGAAGAAAGCATCGCCCTGTTGACCCGGTTGAACGCTGCTGATGCCGGTGAACCGGATTACCTGCATGCGCGCGGCGAGGTTTACCGCCTGAGGGCAGGCGCGGGCGACACGGATCTTGCGCTGGCCGACTTTCAGGCTGCCGTTGCGTTGGGCGGGGAGCCGCCGGAAACGCACCGTGGCATGGGTATTATTTACCGTGCGCGCAAACAGCCGGATGCTGCCAGGGCAAGTTTCAGGCGATATCTTGAAACGGCGCCTTCTGCGCCGGATCAAGCAATGATCAAAAGTTACATGGAGGATCTGGGAATATGAAAAAGCTGCTTTTAACGGTCGCGCTGCTGGCATTGTCGGGTTGCGTGTCGGTGGCGAAAATCGAGTCCGGGGACAAGACGGTAGGCGAACGCATGTCGGTCCATATTGACGGTGCATGGAACCATGTCAATGCGCCGGGAATAGGACCGGCGGAACTCTGGACCATGGAAGGTACTCCGGTAGACCAGTTGCTGATCTACTCGGGACTCAAGGACGGGCAGGCAGTGCACGCAGAGTCCAGTGGGTCTGACAATAAAAATTTCACGTTTCGCAGCAATATGCAGCCTGACGAAATTGCCGGTCTGTTCGAAGGCATGTTGACCAGGGACGGATCCCGTTATCGGCTTGTGAAACTTGAGCCGGTCGACTACTCGGGGCTGAAAGGTTTCCGGTTCGAATATTCGCTGGTGCGCAAAATCGACAATGTGCAGTTGTCTGGAGTCGGTTATGGCGCGGTCAGCCGCAACGAATTATTCGCGGTGCTGTACATGGCGCCGCGCCTGGTGTTTTATCCGCGGCATATCGCGCGAGTCGAGCATATCGGCAGGAGCATGCGCGTCAGGCCGTAGTGCCGGTGTTCAGAACATCTGCTGCCCGCCGTCGACGTAGATCAGCTGCCCGCTGATCATGGTCGCAGCCGGCGTGCACAGGTAGCGCACGATGCCTGCGACTTCCTCCGGCGTTGAACGCCGGCCCATGGGCACGTTGGTGACCGGGGCGCGTTCCGAGCGTCCTGCCGCGCGTGCGGTGTCCATCTGCCCCGGCGCCACGCAGTTGACATTGATCCGGTATTCGCCGAATTCCTTGGCCAGCGCGCGGGTCATGCCCCACAGGCCGTGTTTGCCGACCGAACCGTGCACGCGTTTTTTGGCGCCGGACAGCGCGGTCATGCCGCCGAGGGTGACGATGCTGCCGCCGCCGGCTTTGATCATCGACGGCAGGCAGGCCTTGATGCAGTGAAAGGAACCGTCGAGCGTGATCGACAGCAGGCTGCGCCATTCGTCGAAAGACATGTCGATGAAGGCGGTTTCCTTGCGGATCGAGGCATTGAGCACCAGGATGTCGACCTTGCCGAATTTGCCGACGATGGCGTCAACCATGCCTTTCACCGCATTGGCGTCGGAGATGTCCGCCATGAATACTTCTGCAGTACCGCCGGCGTCGCGGATCTCCTTCGCCACCGCTTCCGCATCCTCTTGTGCGGCGCGGGCGTTGACCGCGACCTTCGCGCCGGATTCCGCAAGTGCCAGCGCGATGGCGCGGCCGATGTTGCGTGCCGCACCGGTGACCAGCGCGACCTTGCCTGCGAGTTCATTGCCTGCTGCCATGCCTGACTCCCCGTGTGGTTTGGTTTGCCCGCGGATACGGGTGAGAAGTGGTAATTTTACCGGCAAGCGGTCAGGCCGGATCATTAGCTGTTAGCATGCGGCAAATTTCCAGAAGAAAGAAACACATGCAAGCGATGACCGGATTGTGGCCGATTCCCGGCGTGAAGGCCGGCTGACGGAATCTGCAGATGGCCGTACGCCCGAAAAAGAAACATCCCGCGAAAAAACACGCGGCCACGCGTGCCGCGCGGCCGCGCATCGGCGCCGCGGAGTGGCAGGTGCGGTGCGAACTGGCGGCGGCGCACCGGCTGGTCGCGCACTTCGTGTTCGTCGACATGACCTACAACCACATCTCGGTGCGGGTCCCCGGCGAACCCGAGCATTTCCTGGTCAAGGCCGACAACGTCTACATGGAGCAGGTGACCGCGTCCAACCTGGTCAAATACGACCTGGAAGGCCGGCAGGTCGGCAGTTCGGCCTACAAGGCGAGCCCGGCGGCCTACAACCTGCATGCCGCGGTGTTGCGTGCGCGTCCCGACATTCACTCGGCGGTGCATACGCACTCTCCGGCGAACCTCGCGGTGTCGGCGCAGAAACACGGCCTGCTGCCGCTGACACAGCAGGCGATGCGTTTCTACGGGCGCATCGCGCGTTATCCGAACGAGGTCGACGACACCACGCGCGAGGGCGCCGACCAACTGGCCGCGGCGCTGGGTGACCAGTGGGTGATGCTGCTGGAGAACCACGGTGCGCTGGTCTGCGGCACCACGCTGCCCGAGGCCTACATCTACCACCATTTTTTCGAACTGGCCTGCCGCGCCCAGGTCGGTGCGCTGGCCGGCGGCGCCGAAGTCATCCTGCCCGATCCTGCAGTGTGTGCGGCGCGTGCCGCGAAGTTCGGCCGCATCGGCATCTACGATTCCGCCAGCCGTGACTGGGTGGCGGGCATGGCCCTGGTCGAGAAGCTGTTTCCCGATTACAAGTATTAAACGCTGCGGCGGTTCAGGAACGCCAACAGCATCTCCGCCATTTCCATTTCCTTCACGGCCCAGTTCTCGGCCGGCACCACGTCGACATCCAGGTGTTCGGCAAACAGGATGTTGAGCTCGGCGTCGGGCAGCAGCTGCGCCAGCCGTTCGCCGACTGCCTTGGGGTGGGTGTTGTCGTTGCCGGGAATCACGCAGGCCGGCGCGGGTATCGAACGCAGTTGTTCTTCGCTGGCGCCGATCACCGGCAGCTCCGCCTCCCGCAGGAAACCCGCGCTCCAGCGTGTCATCGCGGCGATCACCCGCTGCGGATCGGCGTGCAGCAGCGTCTCGCGGTTCGGCGGATGCGCCTCGATCAGGTCGCGGAAATGCGGCATCGCGCTGACCGCGGCCATGCCGCCGGACTGCGCCGCGGCGATGTACTGGCCGTAGTATTCCCGCGCGAGGCGCTGTGCGGCAAAGGCGCCGCCGGTGACGCGCCACAGCAGCAGGCCGCGCACCGCCTGCGGATAACGCAGCGCGAATGCCAGCGACATGCGGCAGCCGGAGGAACTGCCGCCGATGAAGACGCCGGATGCGTCTGGCAGCGCGCCGATGTGCTCAAGCAATGCGTACAGGTCATCGGCCCAGACCTCGTGTTCCGCCGCATCGCTTTCCAGCATCACGGCCGATGCGCCGCAGTTGCGCCGGTCGTGGATCAGCACGCGGTAACCTGCGCCGGCGATGTGCTGCGCCAGGGGTTTCACTGCAGCCAGCGCGCGCCTGCCGCCGGGCGAGAGTGCGACCCAGGGACCGCCGTTGCCGATGATTTCGTAGTTCAGGCTTGCGCCGTTGAAGATTGTCTTCATGGTGGCCGGTATTACGCCAATAATCGCGTTATTCGGCAAGACATAAAATATCATTTATAAACAAATACTTATAAAATAATGCAGTCAGCGCTATCAAAATCGAGCAACGGGGCTTCGTTATACTCGGGTCATCAAACAGGGAGATCTGCATTGGCCGCAACAAAAAAACCGGCGAATGAATCATCGCGCGCGGGCGTGACGCTGCCCGCCAACACGCTGCCGCCGCCCAACCGCGCGATGATAGAGCAGTCGCTGGCGGTGGGCATGGGTCGTGCGCTGGGCATACGCCTGAAAAAACTGTCGCACCGCCGCCTCGAAGCGGAAATGACCGTGAACGCAGACCACATCAACCGCAGCGGCCGGATCAACGGCGGCGTGCTGATGGCATTCGCCGATGTGCTTGGCGCGATGGGCACGCTGGCCAATCTCCCCGAGGGTTGCCGCACTACGACGCTGGAGTCGAAAACCAATTTTTTTGCAGCGGGCGAGGGTGCAGTACTGGCGGCGACCGTGGTTCCGCTGCACATCGGGCGCACGACCATGGTATGGCAGACAACGATCCGCAATCTGGACGGTACGCGGGTGGCGATCGTCACCCAGACCCAGATTGTCATTCCGCGGAAATCATAACGCCGGCGGCAGCGGTGGCGGGTTTATCGGCATATTCGGATATGATGCTTCAGTGATTACCAGATTTAATTGCGGAAACCACAAACGATGAATGACCGGAAACCCGCCGACATGCAGAGCATCGCACAGGAAGAATTGCGGGGAATATCGCGCACTGTCGCGGAGATCGAGTGGCTGCTGCTGATACTGGTGATGCTTTACCAGTTTTTCGAAGGCCCGGCCCCGGACGACCGTGCAGCCATCGCAATGGGTCTTTATTTTTATGCCGCGTTCGTGATGAGTTTCCGTTAAGCGAACTTCTACAAGACCGAGTCGCACTGGAAAATCGCGATTGAAACCTTCGCGATGCTGCTGTTCATCACCTGGGTGCTGTGGTTCACCGGGAAACTTGCGAGTCCGCTGGTCAATACCTACCTGCTGGTGATCATCACCAGCGCGCTGACGCTGGGCAAGATCGCCACCATGCTGGAAATGACGCTGATTGCCGCCTGTTTCGTGCTGCTCGGTGAAAATACCAATGCCGGATCGATGTTTTCGCTGGCCTACATAGGCGGACTGGCGGGGCAGCTGGCCCCGATGCTGCTGGTGGCCTACATCACCACCATGTTTTCTGCCGATATCCGCTTCGGCCTGAACAAGGCCCGCCTGCTGGCCGAAACCGACGAGCTCACCGGGCTCTACAACATGCGCGGTTTCACGATCATGGTCGACCGGCTTTTCGCTCAGGCCGTGCGCTATAACCGGCCGGCGAGCATGTTGATGATCGACTCGGACAACCTGAAGACGGTCAACGACGAATACGGGCACGAGGCTGGCAACCGCCTGCTCAAACTGGTGGCCAAATGCATTGCCGCCGAGCTGCGCCATACCGACGTGCTCGCGCGTTACGGCGGCGACGAGTTCGTGGTGCTGCTGCCGGAAACGGCGGCCGACCGCGCGATCGAGGTAGCGCAGAGGATTCGGCAGGCGATATCGACCACTACGCTTGATTTCGAAGGCAGGCATATCGAGACCAGCGTCAGCATCGGGTTGGCGTGCTACCCGGAGGACGGGCGCAGCATCGACGCCATCCAGGCGCGCGCAGACCGTGCGATGTACCAGGCCAAGAAGCAGGGCCGCAACCGGGTCATCAGATTCACGGTCTGAGCGGGCCCGCCCAGGCTCATTGCGCCGGCGCCACCTCCACCAGGCAGTCGTAATAGGTCGCCGCGCCGCCCATGTCGGCGACGGCCTGCGAAGTCACCTCGTTGGCGTTGCGCCGGTCAGAAGACAGTTTCTTCCACCACACCGAAGGCGCCGATACCACGCCGGGCCGTACCCTGGCGCTGATGCGCGCGCGCAGGGTGTACTCACCGCGGCCGTTGAATACGCGCACCACGTCGTCTTCGCCGATGCCGCGCGCGGCGGCGTCGTCGGGATGGATTTCCAGCGTCGGCACGCCGGCGTCCTTCAGTGCGAAGTCGAGGTTGGCGAACGAGGAATTGAGGAAATGCCGGTGCGGCGGCGAGATGAAGGCCAGCGGATAACGTTTCGCGAGTTCCGGGTTGCTGGTCGGGCCTTCGCGCGGCGGCGTGTAATCCGGCAGCGGATCGTGGCCCTGGGCTTTTGCGGTTTCACTCCAGAATTCGCATTTGCCCGAGGGCGTCGGAAAACCGCCGTCAGCGAACGGCGCCGGCGCGACCTTGAGCCGCTGCCAGCCGGTTTTCTTCAGGTTTTCCCAGGTCAGGCCGTCGAGCGCCGGCGTGCGAGTATCCAGTGCCTGGCGGCAGATGTCCTCGTCGGAATCGCGCAGGCAGGCGTCGTCGAAGCCCATGCGCGCGGCGAGCAGGCGGAAAAGCTCGGCGTTGGCCTTGGCCTCGCCGACCGGGGGAATCGCCGGCTGCGTGGCCTGCACATACATATGGCCGTATGACTTGTGGATGTCGAACTGCTCGAGTTGGGTGGTCGCTGGCAGCACTATGTCGGCGTAGTCCGCGGTGTCGGTCTGGAAAATGTCGTGCACCACGGTGAACAGGTCTTCGCGCGCGAAGCCGGCGGCAACCTTGCGCGAGTCCGGACAAACGGCCACCGGATTTGTGTTGTAGACCAGCACCGCCTTTACCGGCGGCTGCGCCGTGGTCAAGGCATCACCCAGCGCCGCCATGTTGATCACCCGCGGCTTGCCGCGGATCAGGTCCGGGCGTTCCAGCGCCTGGTGGTTGAAGCCGTAAAAATCAGCCGTGGTCAGTAGGGTGCCGCCCGCGGCGTCGCGCCAGGACCCGGTCAGCGCCGGCAGGCAGGCGATGGTGCGCACCGCCATGCCGCCGCCGGCATGGCGCTGCATGCCGTAGTTCATGCGGATCATCGCCGGCCGCGTGCCGGCGTATTCGCGGGCGAGGGTGACGATTTCTTCCGTGGTGATGCCGCAGATCGCTGCGGCACGCTGCGGCGTCCACTCGCGCACGCGTTTGACCAGGGCGTCGTAGCCCAGCGTATGTTTTGCAACGTAGTTGGCATCGGTCAGGCCTTCGCCGATGATCACGTGCATCATCGCCAGCGCCAGCGCGGCGTCGGTGCCGGGATAAAGGGCGATGTGCTGGTGGCATTTTTCCGCGGTGTCATTGCGCAGCGGGTCGATGATCACCAGCTTCGCGCCGCGGCGCTTGGCCTGCTGGCAGCGCGTCCAGAAATGCAGGTTGGAGTTGACCGGGTTCGAGCCCCAGATGAGGATCAGTTTCGCGTGTTCGGCCTGTTCCGGGTCGCAGCCTACCGATCCGCCGAGCGTGATCTTGACGCCGGCCTTGCCGGCCGACGAGCACAGCGTGCGCTCAAGCAGGCTCGCGCCCAGCCGGTAAAAGAAACGCCGGTCAATCGAGGCGTAACTCACCATGCCCATGGCCCCGGCGTAACTCACCGGCAGGATCTGCTGCGGATCTTCCGCGGCAATCGCCTTGAAGCGCGCGGCGATGGTATCCAGGGCCTCGTCCCAGGAGATGCGTGCGAAGCGGCCTTCGCCCTTCGCACCGACCCGCTTCAGCGGGTGAAGAATGCGTGACGGCGCGTAGGTGCGGTCGAGGTAGCGCGCCACCTTGGTGCACAGCGTGCCGGCGGTGAATGGCATGTCGCCGCCGCGGATGGCG
>JBMTEY010000022.1:0-25090 GCA_049433545.1 Burkholderiales bacterium
TGCGCGTGGCCGTTGTGGCATGTTGTGCGTACTCCCCTTGCTTCGCGGGTTTCTGGTTTTTGAGCCGTTTGCCGCGGCACCACAATTACGACGTCGGATTTTTCTGCCCCAGTTCAGTTCTGATGCCATGCACCGTGCGCAGCAGAGGTTTATAAGCTTTGATAAATACTGGTAATTGTGCCATCGCTGCGCGCGCTGCGCGCTCGTTGTCAAAACTGCCCCAGGTCACGGTCAAGGACGGCTCACCTTTTGCGACCGTACGATACACAAAAACTCTATTAATTTCAATGGTATTGGTGAGAAATTTGAGGTGTTGGTTGAGCTGTTTTTCGTCGCGCGCGCCGAACAGTTGAACGGTGTGGGTTTCGGGGTCGGAAGCGGCCAGCCATGCGGCCGTGGCGGCCAGTCGTTCTTCCAGCAGGGTCGGCGGATTTTGCGTGGTGGCTGCTGCGGCAGGCGTCGTGTTTGCGGCGGGAGGATCGGGAGCTGCGGCGGCGGTAGCCGCGGCCGTGGTGGATGGTTCTGGTGATGAGTTGTAAGTATTTGTTTTTAAATTATTATTTTCTTTTTCGGGTGTCGGGGCCGTTACGTTTTTTGATGGACCCGCGGCATCGGTAGCAGGTGCGGCCGGTACCGTTGCAGGTTGCAGCTTGTTGCCGAACATGGCATAGAGCGCGGCGCCTGCGGCCATGCCAAGAGCGATCAATGCGATGCCGAAGGTCCAGCGCGGCCCCGCAACCGCGGGCCGGTACTGCTGCTGCGCGAATTCGCTGTCGCGCACCGCGGCGTCCAGGTGTTTCTGGCGGATGGTGTGCGAGTTGTCCGCGAACGCCGCCAGCAGCGCCTTGTCCGCAATCAGGTTGATGCGCCGGGTCAGTCCGCCGGAGATCCGCGCGATTTCGCGGATGATCGCGTCGGTAAACAGGTCCGGGCCGCGGTAGCCGGCGGCGCGCAGGCGGAACATCAGGTATTCGCGGGTTTCGGCTGCGCTCAGCGGCTCGAGGCGGAAACTGTGGGTGATGCGCTCCTTCAGTTGCCGGATCTGGTTCTGCCGCAGGTTGTCGTCGAGTTCCGGCTGGCCGAACAGCACGATCTGCAGCAATTTGTCTGACTTGGTCTCGAGGTTGGAGAGCAGCCGGATTTCCTCCAGCGTGGCGATCGGCATGCCCTGGGATTCCTCGACGAACAGCACCACGCGTTTGCCCTCGGCGTGCCGTTGCAGCAGGTGTTCCTGGATGGCGTGCATGACCGCGAGGCGGCTGGTGTCGCGGGTGGTGGCCAGCTGCAGTTCAAAGGCGATGGCATGCAGTATTTCTTCGGGGGAGACACTGGGATTGGCGAAATAGACGGTTTCCACGTGTGCCGGCAGGCGGGTCTGCAGCATGCTGCAGAGCATGGTCTTGCCGCTGCCGACTTCGCCCGTCACCTTGACGATGCCCTCGCCCTGGGTGATCGCGTAGATCAGCGCTTCGAGTATTGGCCCGCGGTTGCCGCCGCCGCAGAAAAAATCAGTGTTGGGCGTGATCCGGAACGGCGCCTGGGTGAGGCCGAAATGTTCGTGGTACATGGCCTATTTATCCTCGGCGGTTTCGCCGTGCGTCTGCATCCGGCTGTAGAGCGTGGTGCGGTGTACCCCCAGGCGTTTTGCCGCCTGTGACAGGTTGCCGTTGGTCAGCGCCAGCGCGGCCTCGACGAAGCCGCGCTCCCAGCGTTTCAGCACTTCGTCGAGCTTGAAATCGGGATCTGCTTCCAGCTGGCGTCGCGCGGCGTCGAGCAGCACACTTTCATCGGACAGCGCCGGCATGCCGCCGCCAGGACCCATGCTTTCGCGGTCGAGTTCGGTCTGCAGCAATGCGGCGGTCACCCGGGTGCCGGCATAATTGGTACACAGCCTGATCACGATGTTGCGCAATTCGCGCACGTTGCCGGGGAACGGATACTCGCGCCAGGCGCGCAGGGCGTCATCGTCGAGTTCCACCGGCTGCGCGCCGATCTGCGCGGCGTAGAACTGGCGGAAATGGTTCAGCAGCAGGACCTTGTCGTCGCCCAGTTCGCGCAGCGACGGCACACTGATGGTGAACACCGACAGACGGTGGTAGAGGTCGGCGCGGAACCGGTTGTGGCGGATTTCGCTGCGCATGTCGCGGTTGGTGGCTGCGACCACCCTGGCGTTGGACATGCGGCTCTGCGTTTCGCCGACGCGCTGGAATTCGCCGTTTTCGAGCACGCGCAGCAGCTTGGCCTGCAGTTCGAGCGGCAGTTCGCCGATTTCATCGAGAAACAGCGTCGAATCCACGGCGTCCTCGAAATAACCTGCGCGGGCCGTGGTGGCGCCGGTGAAGGCGCCCTTGGCGTAGCCGAACAGCGTCGGTTCGACCAGCGTCGGCGCAATGGCCGCGCAGTTCAGTGCAAGGAATGGCCTCGCTGCGCGGCGGCTCTGCTTGTGCAGCGCCTGCGCGACCAGTTCCTTGCCGCTGCCGGACTCGCCTTCGATCAGCACCGGGAACGGCGCGTCGGCAAACTGCGCGATCTGCTGCCGCAGCTTCTGCATTGGCGTGCTGCCGCCGAGCAGGCCCGATTCGACTCCGGCAATTTCGGCAGAACTGACGCTGAGTGCCTGCTGCAGCAATGCCCTGAGATGCGCGGGTTCTGCCGGCTTGGAAATGAAGACGATGGCGCCGAGCGTTCGGGCATGTCGCGCATTGGCTTCGTCGTTCTGGCCGGAGAGCACGATGATTTTCATCGTTGGTGCTGCGGCGATCAGTTCGGCGATCAGCTGGAAGCCTTCGTCGGGGCGGTGCGGCCGCGGCGGCAGGCCGAGGTCGATCAGCGCCAGCTGTGGCGGTGCATCGCGCTGGCGCAGCAGGGCCTTGGCATGGGTACGCGATTCCGCGGTGGTGACCCTGAATTCGTCGCCGAGTACGTAGCTCAGCGTGTCGACGATGACGGGATCGTCGTCGACGATCAGCAGTTCCGGTTTGGGGTCCGTGGTCACGACGCAGCGTGTCAATATAAGTGGCTGAAATTACTGGGCATTGTGCCAGATCGCGGGTGCCCCGGCGAGGCTGGGCACGGTCGTGCCGCGGATCAGCTGCCGCTGACGCATGCCAGGTAGGCCTGTTCGAGGTCGCCGGCGCCGTGTTTTGTCATGAATTCAGCCGGTGTGCCGGCAAACAGCAGGCGCCCGCGGTGCACCACCGCCATGCGATTGCACATTTCGCCGACGTCGTGCAGGGCGTGCGTGGTCATCAGCAGAGTGCGTCCTGCGGCATGCTGTGATTTCAGTTCGCGCTTGAGCAGCGCGCGGGCCTTGGGGTCCAGGCCGCTGGTCGGTTCGTCGAGTATGTAGAGGTCCTTGCCGGAGAGCAGGCATGCCACGAGCCCGAGTTTCTGGGTCATGCCCTTGGAGAACGAGCGTGACGGTTTGTCGAGCGCGGCAGTCGCCAGCTCCAGTGCGTCGAGCATCGCGCAGGCCCGGGCCTCGTCGTACGGCCGGCGGTGCAGATCGCAGACATAACGCAGGAAATCGCGCCCCGTCAGATAGTAAGGCGGGTTAAAGCGTTCGGGGAGGAAGGCGAGCCGGCTGCGCGCGGCGGTCTGCCGGTGTGGCACCCCGAAAATCTCGATGGTGCCGGCATCGATGTCGCAGAAATCGAGCGCGCACTTGATCAGCGTGGTTTTGCCGGCGCCGTTTTCGCCGACCAGGCCGAAAAAGTCACCGGCGACTATATCCAGTGAAAAATCGGCGAGCGCGACGGCGCCGCCGTAGGATTTGCCGATACTGCTGATGCGCAACGCGGACGCCGACATGCGGCGTAACTTAGCTCAAAGTCCCGGGG
Organism: Burkholderiales bacterium; assembly: GCA_049433545.1. Taxonomy (GTDB): domain Bacteria; phylum Pseudomonadota; class Gammaproteobacteria; order Burkholderiales; family SG8-41. The sequence continues at coordinate 3,840 of JBMTEY010000022.1, forward strand.
AGGTAAAGGAACAGCAGGATGGCGGCGCGGGTCTTATAATTCCCGCCATGTCCAATCCCGACCACGCGCTGCTCGAACAGCTGTCCGAAAACAGCCGGCGTTACCGCGACCCGGTGGCCGCGATCGACTGGTCGCGGCTGGACAACGGCAGTTTCTGGCTGCCGGAGCCGGCGCTGTCCCTCTACGGCCTGCCCGAATACGAGGTGCTGGCGCCGGACGTGCGGCGACGGCTGTCGCAGTACGAGTTCATCCACGTCATGCACGCCGGCCTGTGGCTGGAGCGCGTGTTCATGCAACGCGTGTCACGCCGCCTGGCGCCGCAATTGCCGGCTGCGGCATACGAATATTTCCTGCACGAGATGCGCGAGGAAGCGGGCCACAGCCTGATGTTCCTGCGTGCGATCAAGTGCAGCGGGCTGGAGGTTCCGGCGGACAGCTGGCGGGCGCCGTGGTTCATCGACTGGATGGCGCGCAAGGCTCCGGCCACCGGCGCGCTGTTCTGGGCGGCGACAGTGATCGCCGAAGACGTGGCCGACAAATTCAACCGCTACCTGAAGGGCAGCGCGGACATCAATCCCGCGGTGCGCGAAATCTGCACGGTGCACTGCATAGACGAGGCGCGCCATATTGCCGCCGCACGGGTGCAGCTGGAAACCGCGCTGCTGCGCCTGCCGGCGTTTTCGGTGCGCGCGCTCAATCCGCTGGTGCGGCTGCTGTTCCGCCAGTATGCCGGACTGTATTACACGCCGCCGCAGCGGTTCTACGAACTGGCCGGGCTGACGCACGGGGAAGTCTGGCGGAGCATGGCGCTGCGCAATCCGGAGCGCAGGGCATTCGTCAGGGACCGGCTGGCGCCTACGGCGCGCATGCTCGAAACCTGCGGCTTCCGCCTGCAGTAATTCCGTTCGTTCCGCCTCAGCAGGTATCCGCGAGCGCCTGTGCCGAACTGCAGGCCGGGCGCCAGCGCAATTCTGCGGCGGCGCGGCTGCAATCCAGGGTCAGGGTTTGCTGCAACCCGTCGAGCCAGCCCGGTTCCCCGCCCCAGCCTGTAATCCAATGCGCGGCATGCAGCGCCGCGCGTGCGGCGAACGCCGGCAGCGGCAGGCACCAGCGATGGCGTCCGCGTTTGACGTCGCGCAGGTTGAAGCTGTCGGGGGCGGCGAGGTTGATGGCGCCCCGCGCGCCGCCGGCCAGTCCGCGCTGTATCGCGTCGGCAACATCCGCTTCATGCACACATTGGAGTTGCGGCTGCGGCCCGGCCGTGTGCAGGTAGAACGGCATTGCCAGCAGCTGGCGCAGCACCGGTTGCGCGTGCGGGCCGAGGATCACGTGCGGGCGCAGGCGCAGGCACTCCGGAAATTCGGCATCAAGCCGGCGTTCGAGCTCGGCCTTGTGCTGGCCGTAGAGGAATGCCTGCAATGGTGCATAGGGCGCGGTTTCCGGCAGGTTCGCACCGCCGCCGTAAACCGCCGCGCTGGACAGGTGGACGATGCGCCGCATTCCGGCCGCCCGCGCCTGCAGCAACAGCGCCAGGCTGCCGCCGACGTTGATGTCCCGCATTTCGGTTTCGCTGATGTGTCCGCGTAGCACCACGTAACCGAGGTGGATCAGCGCGTCATGCCGTTCCAGCAGCTGCGGCATCCGCGGGTCGCGGAAATCCATGACCGTTGCGCTGAATTTCGGGTGTGCAAAGTGCGCCTGCTGCAGGTCGACGCCGCTGACGGCAGCGATGCCTGCGTCAGCGCACAGCCGCGGCAGCAGCACGCGCGCCAGCGTCGAGCTGGATCCGGTGACCAGGACTTTCAAGCGGGAGTTGCCGCGGCAAAAGCGGGCATGACTTCCGCGGCAAACAGGGCCATCGATTCGCGCGTGGTTGCCGTGTCCAGCGCGCCGGCGCCGAAGGCGCAGAGCAGGTGGGTCACGCCGGCGTCGCGGTACTTGCGCATCTTGGAGATGCACTCGGACGGTGTGCCGACCACCGTCAGCCCGGCGAAATCGGTCAGGCCGAGATTGACGCCCAGTGACATCAGGTGGCGGAATTTGCCGATGTCGTGCATGTGTTCATAACCCGGATAAAGTTTTTCCAGCACCGGCAGCGTGGTTTTGTAGAGCTCGCCGTAGAACCAGCCGAAGGCATCGTGCGCTAGCGCGCGGGCGCGTGCGCCGTCGGCGAGGCACAGCACGCCCAGCGTCATGCCGATGCGCGGGGATGTCGCGTGTTTCCAGGCCTTGCGGTAACGCCGGATGTCCTGCTCGACCATGAACCACGGCTTGAACGGTCCGGCGAGTACGCCCAGTTGCTGCGCCGCGGCCCAGTCGAAGGTTTCGGGGCTGACCGCCGCGGTCCACAGCGGGGGGTGCGGGCGCTGCACCACGCGCGGCACGATGTCGAGCTTGTCCAGTGTGTAGCGGGCGCCGCGATGGCTGACCGGTCCGTCGCGGAACGAGGCGCGCAGGATGTCCAGGCTTTCCGTGACCAGCGCGCGGCTGTCGGCCATGTTTTCGCCGAAGACACTGTATTCCTGCGGCGAGAAGCCGCGGCCGATGCCAACCTCCAGCCTGCCGCCGGACAATGTGTCGAGCGTGGCGACGCGTTCCGCAACATGCACCGGATGGTGCAGCGGCAGCGGGATGACGGCATGACCGATGCGGATACTCGCAGTGCGCGCTGCTGCGGCGCCGAGCAGGATTTCCGGTTTTGCCGAGTGCGAATAGCCGCGCATGAAATGGTGTTCGACCAGCCAGGCGCAGCCGTAGCCGAGACGATCGGCGAGTTCAATTTCGGCCAGCGTGTCGGCGTACACCGCGCTTTCGCTGCGCTGGAGGTGTCGCGGTGCGGCGAGTTCGTAAAACAGGTCAAAACGCATCGGCAAGGCCCGCAGATTCAATGAGCCATGATGCCAGTGGCGCGGCGCAAAGGCCAAATCCGCGGTTTTGATACGCTGCCGAAGTCGTTTAGAATCCGCACTTTACTTCCGGCAACGACGCCTGTCGTGGCACCAGAAACCCTCATTGAAATCAAGGACGTCAACTTTGCCTACGGGCAGCGTCCGATCCTCACCGGCATCAACATGACCATTCCGCGCGGCAAGGTGGTCGCGCTGATGGGCATCAGCGGTTCGGGCAAGACCACGCTGCTGCGGCTGATCGGCGGGGTCATGAAGCCGACCTCGGGTGAGGTCTGGGTTGCTGGGCAGTGCACGAGCGCGCTCGATACCCAGGGCATCTACCGGATGCGCCGGCGCATGGGCATGCTGTTCCAGTTCGGCGCGCTGTTCACCGACCTCTCGGTGTTCGACAACGTGGCGTTCCAGATGCGTGAACACACCGATTTGCCGGAGCGCATGATCCGCGACCTGGTGATGATGAAACTGAATGCGGTGGGCCTGCGCGGCGCGCACCAGCTGATGCCTTCCGAACTGTCGGGCGGCATGGCGCGACGGGTGGCGCTGGCGCGCGCCATCGCGCTCGACCCCATGATCATGATGTACGACGAACCGTTTACCGGGCTGGACCCGATTTCGCTGGGCGTGATCGCGAACCTGGTGCGCGAGCTGAATGACACGCTGGGCACGACTTCGCTGGTGGTTACGCACGACGTGCAGGAGGCGCTGGACGTGGTGGATTACGTGTACTACCTGTCGGACGGCAAGATGAAGGCGCATGGCACGCCGGAGGAACTGCGCGCAAATCCGGATCCGCTGGTGCACCAGTTCGTCTACGGTGAAGCCGAGGGGCCGGTGGCCTACCAGTACCCCAGTGGGGACTATGCGGCGGAACTCAGGATGGGGGGGCGCCGTGCCGCATAGAACGCTGCCCACGGTGCGCGGCATCGGCGCCAATGCCATCGACAATGTGCTGCGCCTCGGTTATGCAACGCGCTTCATCGGGCTCACGCTGGCGCATTCCGGGACCAGTTTTGCGCGACCCGGGCTGATCATCCGCGAGCTGTATTACACCGGGGTGCTGTCGCTGGTCATTATCCTGGTGTCGGGCATGTTCGTCGGCATGGTGCTGGGTCTGCAGGGTTACCAGACGCTGACCACCTACGGTTCGGAATCGGCGCTGGGCGTGCTGGTGGCGCTGTCGCTGGTGCGTGAACTGGGGCCGGTGGTGTCGGCGCTGCTGTTCGCCAGTCGCGCCGGCTCGGCGATGACCGCGGAAATCGGCCTGATGAAGGCGACCGAACAGCTGTCGGCGATGGAAATGATGGCGGTTGATCCGATTGCGCGGGTGGTGGCGCCGCGGTTCTGGGCCGGCGTGATTTCGATGCCGCTGCTGGCCGCGATGTTCAGTGCGATGGGCGTGTTCGGCGGTTACGTCGTCGGCGTGGTGCTGATCGGCGTCGACGAAGGCTCGTTCTGGTCGCAGATGCAGAGCGCGGTCGATGTGCGTGAAGACATCGTCAATGGCGTGATCAAGAGTTTCGTGTTCGGGTGCGCGGTGACGTGGATCGCATTGTTCGAGGGTTATGATGCGCCGCCGACTGCGGAAGGCGTCTCGGGCGCGACCACGCGCACCGTGGTAACGTCATCGCTGGCGATCCTGGGGCTGGATTTCATACTGACCTCTTTCATGTTCAGGGGTATCTAGATGGCTGGAGGTGCTTGATGGGCCGTTCAATGCTGGATTTATGGGTGGGCATATTCGTGGTGGCGGGCATTACCGCGCTGGTCATCCTCGCGTTCAAGGTCGGCAACATGTCGAGCCTGGGCAGCGGCGAGACTTACGAGATCAGCGCCAACTTCGACAATATCGGCGGCCTCAAGCCGCGCGCGCCGATCAAGAGTGCCGGCGTGGTCGTCGGCCGGGTGAAGGAGATCACCTTCAACAACGAGCGTTTCATGGCGAAAGTGACCATGGCGATCGGCAAGGATTACAAGTTTCCGAAAGATACGACCGCGTCGATCCTGACCTCGGGACTGCTCGGCGAACAGTATGTCGGGCTGGAAGGCGGCGGGGATGACCAGTTGCTGAAGTCGGGCGACAATATCCGGTTGACGCAGTCGGCGGTGGTGCTGGAAAAACTGATCAGCCAGTTCCTGTTTGACAAGGCGGCCGAGGGCGGCACGGCGAAAAAATGACCGGGAACAAGGGTGTGGTGATGGCAAAATATTTTAATAAATTATTGATTTTATTGATATTTTTGTTCAGCGCAGGGGCTGCGGCCGCCACCGCGCCGCTGGCCCCCGATGCGCTGGCACGCAGCGTCACCGACGAAGTGCTGGCGCTGATACGCGCCGACAAGGACATCCAGTCAGGCAATACGCAGAAAGCCCGGGAACTGATCGAGAACCGGATTGCGCCGCATTTCAATTTTGCGAGCATGACCCGGCTTGCGGTCGGCAAGAACTGGAGCGCGGCGAACGCCGAGCAGCGCAAGGTCCTGGTCGCCGAGTTCCGCGCGCTGCTGGTGCAGCTGTATTCCGCGTCGCTGATGCTCTACAAGGACCAGAAAATCGAATACCGGCCGCTGAAGTTGGCGCCCGGAGACACCGACGTGGTGGTGCGTTCGCTGGTACGGCAGTCCGGCGGCGGCGAGCCGGTACAGGTGGATTACGGCATGGAAAAAACCGACGACGGCTGGAAGGTCTACAACGTCAAGATCGCCGGTGTCAGCATGGTCGAAACCTATCGCGGCACCTTCAATTCTGAATTCCAGAAAAACGGCGCGGATGGATTGATCAGGATGCTGCGCGACAAGAATCGCGCGCTGGTGGCGCAGAAGTGAGCGTTTGCGCATGATCGAATGCAGCGAGGGGCGTTGCCTGCTGAAGGGCGCCGTCAACCTCGAAACCGCGCTGTCCCTGCGCGAAGAGGGCCTGCGGCTGTTCACTGCGCCCGAGGTGACGCTGGACCTGTCCGGCGTGACCGAGGTCGATTCCGCGGCGGTCAGCCTGCTGTTTGAATGGCGGCGCGCGGCACTCGCCGCCAACCGCAGCATCCGCTACGTCAACCTTCCCGAAAACCTGATCAGCCTCGCGCGTCTCTACGGCGTTACCGAACTGGTGGGCGCAGAGTAGCGCCCCTTGCGGTGCTCCCCGCGGACGCATCGGTTTCCGGCAATGACCCACGCCATCGAAGTCATCGACGTCACCAAGCGCTACGGCGAACTGCAGGCGCTGGCCGGCGTCAGCCTGACGGTGGAGCCCGGGGAATTTTTCGGGCTGCTCGGTCCCAACGGCGCCGGCAAGACCACACTGATCAGCATACTCGCCGGGCTGACCCGTGCGAGCAGCGGCAGCGTGCGCATCATGGGGCATGACGTCACCGCGGACTATCGCGGCGCGCGGCGTGCGCTGGGCGTGGTGCCGCAGGAACTGGTGTTCGATCCGTTTTTCACGGTGCGCGAGGCACTGACCATCCAGTCCGGCTATTTCGGGCTGCGCGACAACCGCGCATGGATCGACGAGGTCATCGATAACCTGGATCTCGCCGACAAGGCCGACACCAACATGCGCGCGTTGTCCGGCGGCATGAAGCGGCGCGTGCTGGTGGCGCAGGCGCTGGTGCACAAGCCGCCGGTGATTGTGCTCGACGAGCCGACCGCGGGCGTCGACGTCGAGCTGCGGCAGGCATTGTGGCGTTTCATCCGCCGGCTGAACCGTGACGGGCACACCATCGTGCTGACCACGCATTACCTGGAAGAGGCCGAAGCGCTGTGCGGCCGGGTGGCGATGCTGAAGCAGGGCCGCATAGTCACGCTCGACCGCACCGAGAACCTGCTGCGGCTGCATTCCGGTTGTTATGTCGAACTGCGCCTCGGCGGCACGCTGCCGCCGCAGCTTGAACCGCTGGTCGCCGAACGACGCGAAGACGGCGCGATCCGGCTGGCGCTGCCCGACTATGCCGACGTCGAGCGCGTGATGGCGGCGCTGCGCGAAGCGAGTGTCGGCGTGCAGGAGATGGAGATCATGCAGCCCGATCTCGAGGAAGTGTTCGTGCAGATCATGCAGAGGTCCTGAATCGCCATGTCCGGTTTCTACACACTGTTTTACAAGGAATGGCTGCGTTTCTGGAAGGTCAGCGTGCAGACCGTGCTCGCGCCGGTGCTGACCGCGCTGCTCTACCTGCTGGTGTTCGGGCACGCGCTGCGCGGCCGGGTAGAAATTTTCCAGGGCGTCGACTACACGACTTTCCTGGTTCCCGGACTGGCGATGATGTCTGTGCTGCAGAATGCCTTCGCCAACGGCTCGTCCAGCCTGATGCAGTCCAAAATGACCGGCAACATCGTGTTCGTGCTGCTGCCGCCGCTGTCGCACCGCGAGTTTTTCCTCGCCTACCTGCTGGCCGCGATGGCGCGCGGTGTCGTCGTCGGCGCCGGTGTGTTGCTGGCCGCGGTATGGTTCATCGATCTGCCGATCGCGCATCCGCTGTGGGTGCTGCTGTTCGGCATCGCCGGCAGCGCGGTGATGGGATCGCTGGGCATCGTCGCCGGCATCTACTCCGACAAGATCGACCAGCTGGCGGCATTCACCAATTTCATCATCCTGCCGCTGACGTTCCTGTCGGGCGTGTTCTACTCGATACGCTCGCTGCCGGCGTTCTGGCAGGGCGCCTCGCACCTGAACCCTGTGTTCTACATGATCGACGGCTTCCGTTACGGTTTTTTTGGCGTGGCCGATACTTCACCGTGGCTGAGCCTGGCGATTGTCGGCGCCAGTTTTGCCGCCTTATCATTGCTGAACCTGTGGCTGCTGAAAACCGGATATAAACTGCGGCATTGAATCGGAGCAACAACCATGGTTACACCTGAAAGCATCAAACAATCCATCGCCGCCGGCCTTGATTGCCGGCACCTCGAGGTATCGGGCGACGGCCATCACTGGGAGGCGGTCATCGTCAGCGAGGCTTTCCGCGGCAAGAACAAGGTGCAGCAGCACCAGCTGGTCTACCAGGCGCTGGGCGACCGCATGCGCGAGGAAATCCACGCGCTGTCAATGAAGACCCTGACCCCCGAGCAATGGCAAGGTTGAACTGCGATGGATAAGCTGGTCATCGACGGCGGCGTGCCGCTGGCGGGCACGGTGGCGATATCGGGCGCCAAGAATGCGGCCCTGCCGATACTGACCGCGGCGTTGCTCACGGAGGATGCGCTGACCGTCGACAACGTGCCGCATCTGCGCGACGTGTCGACCATGCTCAACCTGCTGATGCAGATGGGTGTGGCAACCTCGCTCGACGAAAAGGGTGGCGTCGAACTGCGGGCCACGAAAATCAGCGCACCGGTGGCGCCGTACGAGCTGGTGAAAACCATGCGTGCTTCGGTGCTGGTGCTGGGACCGCTGCTGGCGCGGCTGGGCGAGGCGCGGGTTTCGCTGCCCGGCGGTTGCGCGATCGGGCTGCGCCCGGTTGATCAGCATTTAAAAGGCTTGCAGGCGCTGGGCGCGACCATCGCAATGGAGCACGGCTACATGATTGCGCGGGCGCAGCGGCTGAAGGGTACGCGTATCTGCATGGACCTGGTCACCGTCACCGGCACCGAGAACCTGATGATGGCGGCGACTCTGGCCGAGGGCGTGACGGTGATCGAAAACGCCGCGCGCGAACCGGAAATCCCCGATCTCGCCGCCTGCCTCAATGCGATGGGTGCAAAAATCCGCGGCGCCGGCACGGATGTGATTACGGTTGAAGGCGTGGAGCGACTGCACGGTGCGCGCCACAGCGTCATGCCGGACCGCATCGAGACCGGCACTTTCCTGGCGGCGGCTGCAGCGACCGGGGGTGATGTGCGGCTGACCGGCGTGCGTCCCGGAACGCTGGACGCCGTGCTCGACAAGCTGCGCGAGACGGGCGTGCACATCGAGACCGGCGCCGACTGGATCCATGTCCGCGCCAACGGCGTGCTGAAAGCCGCGAACGTGCGCACCGCGCCATATCCGGCGTTTCCGACCGACATGCAGGCGCAGTTCATGGCGCTGAACAGCGTGGCGCGGGGCACCGCGCGCGTGGTCGAAACCATATTCGAAAACCGCTTCATGCATGTGCAGGAACTGAAGCGCCTCGGTGCCGACATTGAGGTCGAAGGCAACACCGCGGTGATCAAGGGCGTGGCGCACCTCGACGGCGCAACGGTGATGGCCACCGACCTGCGCGCCTCTGCCAGCCTGGTCGTCGCCGGGCTGGTCGCGCGCGGCACCACCACCGTTGAACGCATTTATCATCTGGACCGCGGCTACGAACGCATCGAGGAGAAACTGTCGCGGCTGGGTGCGCGCATCCGCCGTGTGCAATGAGGGGGAGGAAATCATGCGTGATTACTGGCTGAGCAAGCTGTTTTTTGACCTGCAGGATCCGGCGAAGGCGGCCGAGTACCGAGCCGGCCGCGCGCAGGTGCTGGCGCGTTACGAGCTCGATCCGCAGGTGCGCGCCGCAGTGGAGGCCGACGACGTGGCTTACCTCGCGCCGCGGGTAAATCCCTACCTGCTGCGTTTCTATTTCCTGGTCGCCGGCATGTCCGAGGAAGAATTCCTGCGCCGCATCCGCGCTACTGGAGGCAACAATGGCTGAACTGGCAGGCATCTATGCGGCGAGCCACGGGCCGCTGATCATCCGCAAATGGGACAGCGTGCAGCCGGCGCACCAGCAGGCGCTCACCGGCGCTTTTACCGAGCTGGGCAGGCGCATCAACGCGGCGAAGCTCGATGCGCTGGTGATCATTTCACCCGACCACTGGGTCAATTTTTTCATCGACAACCTGCCGATGATCTGCATCGGCGTCGGTGAGACCCACGGCGGCCCCAATGAACCGTGGATGATGAAGGAGTTTCCGCACCAGACGCTGCCCGGGCATCCGCAGCTGGCGCGGCACATCCTCGACACCGCGCTGGAATCGGGCTTCGAGCCTTCGGTATCGCAGCGGATGATTCTTGACCACGGTTTCTGCATCCCGCTTTTGAAGGCGGGCATCGCACCGCTGCCGATCGTGCCCGTTGTGTTCAACGACATCGAGCCGCCGTTTCCGTCGGTGCGCCGCTGTTATGCCTGGGGCGAAATGCTGGCGCGGGCAATCCGCAGCATGCCCGGGTCGCTGCGCGTCGGCGTGCTGGCGAGCGGCGGCCTGAGCCATTCGGTCGGCGAGGCGACGATGGGGCTGGTGGAAGAGGAATTCGACCGCGAATGCCTGGCGCATTTCGGGGCGGGCGACCCCGATGCCTTGTGCGATTTCCTGACCGAGCGTCTGCCGCGGGTCGGCAACGGCGGTTCCGAAATCCGCAACTGGGTGGCTGCGCACGGCGCGGCCGGCGGGCGCGGTTTCGACCTGATCAATTACAGCGCGGTGCCCGAAGTCATCGTCGGCTGCGGCTTTGCAGCTTGGAATCCCGTACGCCAGGCGTGACCGCCCGCTGCAAGGCGGGATCAGCGCAGTTCGAGGTCGGCGGCGTAATCGTCGCGCTGGTAATGAAACGGTACCGGACCGTCGGGCAGGCCGCCGATGAACTGTTTGACGAAGGGATCGTCCGATTTTTTCACGTCCTCGGCGGCGCCCTGGGCCACCACCTTGCCGTCGGCGAGGAAATACACGTAGTCGATGCAGCGCAGTGATTCCTGCGCGTCGTACGACACCACGATCGAAGTCACGCCCAGCGCGTCGTTGAGGCGGCGGATCAGCTTGCCGACGACGTTGCAGGAAATCGGATCGAGGCCTGCGAACGGTTCGTCGTACATGATCAGGTCGGGATCGAGTGCCAGCGCGCGAGCAAGTCCGACCCGTCGCACCATGCCGCCCGAACACTCCGAGGGCATCAGCTGCGCGGCGCCGCGCAGGCCGACGGCGTTGAGTTTCATCAGCACCAGGTCGTTGATCATGTCTTCCGGCAGGTCGGTTTTTTCACGCATCTGGAAGGCGATGTTTTCGTATACCGAAAGATCGGTGAACAGCCCGCCCTGCTGGAACTGCATGCCCATTTTGCGGCGCAGGCGGTAGAGTGCGTCGCGGTCGACGGCGTGGATGTTTTCGCCGAGCACGGTGACAGTGCCGCGTGCCGGGCGCAGCTGCGCGCCGATCAGCCTCAGCAGCGTGGATTTTCCGCAGCCGCTGGCGCCCATGATGCCGACGACCTTGCCGCGCGGGATCGTCAGGTCGACGGACTTGAATATTTCGTTGCTGCCGTAGGAAAACGCGAGGTCGCGGATTTCCACGACGGAGTCGGTGGTCATGGCGTGTGCAGGTATGCGCAGGAACAGGAGGGGGGCAGTTTAACCGCTGCGCCTGCTTTGGGGAACCGCCGCAAGGCCGCGGCCGCAGGGAAATACGTTACAATTCAGCACTTTCCGTGCGCTGCGCCCGCGAACCGGCGGCTGCCGCCAACCGACTGATTCTGCCTGGCCATGATTACCATCGCCCTGTCCAAGGGCCGCATATTCGACGAGACGGTGCCGCTGCTGAAAGCCGCGGGCATCATTACGCGTGAAAATCCCGAAGATTCGCGCAAGCTGATCCTCGCCACCAACCGCCGCAACGTGCGCGTCATCATCGTGCGCGCCACCGACGTGCCGACCTATGTCCAGTTCGGCGGCGCCGACCTCGGTGTGGCCGGCAAGGACGTGCTCGACGAGCACGGCGGCGCGGGACTCTACCAGCCGCTCGACCTGCAGATCGCGAAATGCCGGATGATGGTCGCGGTGCGCAGGGGTTTTGATTACGCCAGCGCGGTGCGCCAGGGTGCGCGGCTCAAGGTCGCGACCAAGTACGTGCAGACTGCGCGCGAGCATTTTGCCGCGAAGGGCGTACATGTCGACCTGATCAAGCTCTACGGCTCCATGGAACTGGCGCCGCTGACGGGGCTTGCGGATGCCATCGTCGACCTCGTCAGCACCGGCGGCACGTTGAAGGCCAACGGCCTGGTCGCGATCGAGGAGGTCGGGCCCGTCAGCTCGCGGCTGGTGGTCAATCAGGCGGCACTGAAGCTGAAACGCGCGGCGATCCAGCCGCTGATCGACACCTTTGCGCGTGCGGTCGGCTGATCATGCGCAGGCTGTCCACGACCCAGGCTGATTTCGACGCACGGCTGGCGGAACTGCTGGCCTTCGAATCGGCGCAGGACCCCAAAATCGATGCGGCTGTTGCGTCCATCCTCGCCGATGTGAAGGTGCGCGGCGACGCCGCGGTGCTCGAATACACGGCGCGCTTCGACGGCGTCAAGGCCTCCGCACTGACCGAACTGGAAATTCCGCACGCCGAACTGCAGGCCGCGCTGGCGCGCATACCCGCCGCGCGGCGCGAAGCGCTGGAGGCGGCTGCGGCGCGGGTGCGTGATTATCACGAACGGCAGCGCGCCCAGTCCTGGAGTTATACCGATGCCGACGGCACCGAACTCGGGCAGCAGATCACTGCGCTCGACCGTGCTGGGCTCTACGTGCCCGGCGGCAAGGCGGCGTATCCCTCCTCGGTGATCATGAACGCGGTGCCGGCGAAAGTCGCCGGCGTAGCCGAGATCATCATGACGGTGCCGACGCCGCGCGGCGAAAAGAATGACCTGGTGCTGGCGGCCGCGGCGATCTGCGGCGTCGACCGCGTGTTCACCATCGGTGGCGCGCAGGCGGTGGCGGCGCTGGCCTACGGCACGGCGACGATACCGCAGGTCGACAAGATCGTCGGCCCCGGCAACGCCTATGTCGCGGCGGCGAAACGCCGCGTGTTCGGCGTGGTCGGCATCGACATGGTAGCCGGCCCCTCGGAAATCCTGGTGGTATGCGACGGTTCCACCGATCCCGACTGGGTGGCGATGGACCTGTTCTCGCAGGCCGAACACGACGAACTGGCGCAGGCCATACTGCTCGCGCCGGACACAAAATACATCGATGCCGTTGCCGCCAGCATCGCGCAGCAGCTCAAGGACATGCCGCGGCGCGGGGTGATCGAGGCCTCGCTCAACGGTCGTGGCGCGCTGATCGCGGTGCGCGACCTCGACGAGGCCTGTGCGCTGGTCAACCGCATCGCGCCGGAACACCTGGAACTGTCGGTGGAAAATCCGCAGGCCCTGCTGCCGAAGATCCGCCACGCCGGCGCGATATTCCTCGGCCGCTACACCTCCGAGGCGCTGGGAGATTACTGCGCGGGTCCCAATCACGTACTGCCGACCTCGCGCACCGCGCGGTTTTCCTCGCCGCTGGGGGTCTACGATTTCCAGAAACGTTCGAGCGTTATCGGCGTCTCACGCGCAGGTGCGAAAAAACTGGGCGGGATCGCCACCGTGCTGGCCGAGGGCGAAGGCCTGACCGCGCACGCAAAATCGGCAGCTTACCGGATGAAATGAGGGCGGGCGCCGCACATCTGCGGTGCCGCATCTGAGATGGCGAAAAATCCCAAAGACATCATCCGCGGCGAAATCCTCGCGCTGAAGGCATACCACGTGCCCGACGCCTCGGGGCTGGTCAAACTCGACGCGATGGAAAACCCGTACCGGCTGCCGGAACCGCTGCGCGGCGAACTTGGCGCGGTCGCCGGCGCTGCCGAGATCAACCGCTATCCCGATCCCGGCGCGCAACGGCTGAAAACGCGGCTGCGCACGGTGCTGCGCGTGCCGGCCGGTGCGGACCTGCTGCTTGGCAACGGTTCCGACGAGATTATCCAGATGCTGGCCATGGCGGTGGCGAAACCCGGGGCGGCGATGCTCGGTGTCGAGCCGGCGTTCGTGATGTTCCGCATGATCGCCACCTTCTGCGGGCTGCGTTTTACCGGCGTGCCATTGAAGCCCGATTTTTCGCTGGACGCCGATGCAATGCTGGCGGCAATCGAGTCCGAGCAGCCGGCGCTGGTGTTCATCGCCTATCCCAACAATCCCACCGGCAACCTGTTCGATGCCGCGGCGATCGAACGCATCATTGCCGCGGCGCCGGGCCTCGTCGTCGTCGACGAGGCCTACCATGCCTTTGCGCAGCAGACCTTCATGGACCGGCTGGAGCGGTTTCCCAACCTGCTGGTGATGCGCACGCTGTCGAAGTCCGGACTCGCCGGCCTGCGGCTGGGCATGCTCGCCGGCGCGCCGGCGTGGCTCAGTCACATCGACAAGGTGCGGCTCCCGTATAATGTCAACGTGCTGACGCAACTTGCCGCCGAAAAGGTTTTGCAGCATGACGCGCTGCTCGACGAGCAGGCGGCGGCTTTGCGCGCCGGACGTGAACGCATGCAGGCTGACCTCAAATCGGTTCCCGGTGTCACCGCGTTTCCCAGCGCCGCCAATTTCATCCTGTTCCGCGTCGCCCGGGCGACTGCGGTGTTCGAGAAACTGAAGCAGCGCGGCGTGCTGATCAAGAACCTCGACGGTTCTCACCCGGCGCTGGCGGACTGCCTGCGCGTCACCGTCGGCACGCCCGAAGAGAATGCGCAGTTCATCGCGGCCTTGCGCGCCGCCGTCTGAGGTCACCGGCCATCATGCCCACGAAAAACCGCACAGCAACCGTCGTTCGCGACACCCAGGAAACGCAGATTACCGTCAAGCTCGATCTCGACGGCAGCGGTCGCGCCAAACTGGCCAGCGGCGTGCCCTTCCTCGACCACATGCTTGACCAGATCGCACGCCACGGCCTGGTCGATCTCGATATCAGGGCCAAGGGCGACCTGCACATCGACGCGCACCACACCGTCGAGGACATCGGCATCACGCTGGGACAGGCTTTTGCCAAGGCGATCGGCGACAAGAAAGGCGTGCGCCGCTACGGCCACGCCTACGTGCCGCTCGACGAGGCGCTGTCGCGCGCGGTGATCGACCTGTCGGGCCGCCCCGGACTGGAAATGAGCGGAAAGTTCACGCGCGCGCGCGTCGGCGAGTTCGACGTCGACCTGGTGCGCGAATTTTTCCAGGGTTTCGTCAACCATGCGCTGGTCACTCTGCACCTCGACAACCTCAAAGGCACGAACACCCACCACCAGGTGGAGACGCTGTTCAAGGCCTTCGGCCGCGCGTTGCGCATTGCGGTGGAGCGGGATCCGCGAGTCAAAGGTGTGCCGTCCACCAAAGGGAAGCTGTAGCCTGTTCCCGGCATCTCCCTCCGCACCGGCGCAAGCCGCGAAACCCCACGTTTCAAGATGACCACAGACATCGCAGTGATCGACTACGGCATGGGCAACCTGCGCTCGGTGTCCAAGGCCATTGAACATGTCGCGCCCGGGCGCAGCGTTGTGGTCACCAGCGATCCGGCTACGGTTGCGGCCGCCGAGCGCGTGGTGTTCCCGGGACAGGGCGCGATGCCCGACTGCATGCGAGAAATGGAAGCGCGTGGCCTGCACGAAGCGATTGTCGCCGCGGCGCGCAGCAAGCCTTTTCTCGGCATCTGCATCGGCCTGCAGATGCTGTTCGAGCGCAGTGAGGAGGGTGATACCGCCGGACTGGGACTTCTGCCCGGCGTGGTGCGGCGTTTCCCGGCGGCGCAGATGGTCGATGCCGGAGGTGAAAAGCTCAAGGTGCCGCACATGGGCTGGAATGAAGTCGAGCAGGGCATGGCGCATCCGCTGTGGACCGGCATCCCGGACCGCAGCCGCTTCTATTTCGTGCACAGTTTTTTTCCGCAGCCGTCGGACGAGGGCATCGTTGCCGGCTGGAGCGCGTATCCGTTCCGTTTTGCCTGCGCGGCGGCGCGTGACAACCTGTTCGCCGTGCAATTCCATCCCGAGAAAAGTCACACCGCGGGCCTGCAACTGTTACAGAACTTCGTGGCGTGGAAGCCGGTGGTGCGCTGATCGCCCGAAAACGGTGCGCATTTAACGGCCTGATTCGGGCTTGTAAACACCGTGCCTGTAGTATCATTGGGCCAACACAATGCATTTCGCAGACGACACCACGATTTTATTGACCTGTCGCTGATCTCTCCGGCCTCCGTTCACGGCCCGATCCGCTTTCTCTCATCGCCCAAACCCATGCTGATCATTCCCGCCATCGATTTGAAGGACGGCAAGTGCGTACGCCTGAAGCAGGGCGACATGAATGATGCCACGGTGTTTTCGGAAGACCCCGGTGCCATGGCAAAGCAATGGCTGGATCAGGGTGCGCGCCGTCTCCATGTGGTCGACCTCAATGGCGCCGCCGCCGGCAAACCGAAGAACGAGGCGGCAATAAGGGCCATCGTCAGGGCGGTGGGCGGCGACCTGCCGATCCAGTTGGGTGGCGGCATCCGCGACCTCGACACCATCGAGGCCTACATCGACGCCGGCATCAGCTACATCATCATCGGCACTGCCGCGGTGAAAACACCGGGCTTCCTGCAGGAAGCCTGCACCGCGTTCCAGGGCCACATCATCGTCGCCCTCGATGCCAAGGACGGCAAGGTTGCGGTCGATGGCTGGTCGAAAATGACCGGCCATGACGTCGTCGATCTGGCGAAGAAATTCGAGGATTACGGCGTCGAGGCGGTGATCTACACCGACATCGGCCGCGACGGCATGCTGACCGGGGTCAATATCGAAGCCACGGTGGCGCTGGCGCGGCAACTCAATGTACCTGTGATTGCCAGTGGCGGCATTACCGATCTCGATGATGTCAAAAAACTCTGTGCCGTCGAGTCCGAAGGCATCACCGGGGCCATTACCGGGCGTGCGGTGTACCAGGGCACGCTGAAATTCGCCGAAGCGCAGAAGCTCGCCGACAAGTTAAGCAAGAAGGACTGAGTCGTCCGCGGCAGACGCTTTTTATGGGCCTCGCCAAGCGCATCATCCCCTGCCTCGACGTCACCGCCGGCCGCGTGGTCAAGGGCGTCAATTTCGTCGAACTGAAAGATGCCGGTGATCCGGTCGAAGTTGCGCGCCGCTACGACGACCAGGGCGCCGACGAACTGACTTTCCTCGACATTACCGCCAGCAGCGACGACCGCGACCTGATCCTGCACATCATCGAAGCGGTGGCGGCGCAGGTGTTCATCCCGATGACCGTGGGCGGCGGCGTGCGCTCGGTGGACGATGTGCGGCGGCTGCTCAATGCCGGCGCCGACAAGGTCAGCATCAATACTTCCGCGGTGCAGAACCCGCAACTGGTTGCGGATGCCAGCGGACGCTACGGCGCGCAGTGCATAGTCGTCGCGGTGGACGCAAAACGTGTCGCCGCTGACGGGCCGCTGCGCTGGGAGGTCTACACCCACGGCGGCCGCAAGGCGACGGGGCTCGACGCGCTCGAGTGGGGAAAGAAGATGCAGGCCCTGGGTGCCGGTGAAATCCTGCTCACCAGCATGGATCGCGACGGCACGCGCGCCGGCTTCGACCTCGAACTGACCCGCGCTTTTTCCACGGCGCTGGACATTCCGATCATCGCCAGCGGCGGCGTCGGCAACCTCGAACATCTGGCTGACGGTGTCACCATAGGCCGCGCAGACGCGGTCCTGGCGGCGAGCATTTTCCACTACGGCGAATACACGGTGCGCCAGGCCAAGGAATGCATGGCCCGGCGCGGCATCGAAGTCCGCTTGTAACTCTTTAAAAAAACAATTAAAATCAAATAGTTACAATTTATACCGCAGCTTTGCGCGGTGATCGTGCGACAACATGGCGAACGACTGGCTGGACCGCATACACTGGAACAAGGACGGGCTGATCCCCGTGGTGACGCAGGAGACGGGCTCCGGGCGCGTGCTGACCGTGGCATGGGCGAATCGCGAAGCGCTGCAGCGCACGGCGGCCAGCGGCGAGGCCCACTACTGGTCGCGTTCGCGGAAGAAACTGTGGCACAAGGGTGAGGAGTCCGGCCACGTGCAGAAAGTGCGCGCGATCCGGCTCGATTGCGACCAGGACGTGGTGCTGATCGAAGTCGAGCAGGTCGGCGGCATTGCCTGCCACACCGGCCGGCACAGCTGCTTTTTCTACGAACTGCGCGACGGAAACTGGGTGGAAACCGATCCGGTGCTGAAGGATCCCAAGACGATATACGGCAAATAATGGCGACCATCGACAAGGACATATTGCTGAAACTGGGCGAAACCATCGCTGCGCGCAAGGGTGCGGACGCGGCGGGTTCGTACGTCGCCGGCCTGCTCGCCAAGGGCGAAGACGCCATCCTGCGCAAGGTGCTCGAGGAGGCGGCCGAAACGCTGCTCGCCTCCAAGGAGGGTGATAAACTCCATGTCGTCCGGGAGACGGCCGACCTGTGGTTTCACACCCTGGTGCTGCTGGCCTGGCATGGCGCCGGCCCCGAGGATGTGCTTGCCGAACTGCAGCGGCGCGAAGGCGTGTCCGGAATCGCTGAAAAGGCGTCACGCAAATAGACGGTAACCCCGTGCACGGGCACGGATGATGAGGAGCGTGTTATGGGTTCGTTCAGCATTTGGCACTGGTTGATCGTGTTGCTGGTCGTGGTGCTGGTGTTCGGCACCAAGAAGCTGCGCAACATCGGTTCCGATCTCGGCGGCGCGGTCAAGGGGTTCAAGGACGGCATGAAATCGGAAGAAGGCAAGACCGACCAGGCCAAGGGCGAAATTCCGCCTTCCACCGGCCAGACCATCGACGGCGAATCGCGCAAGGAAACCACGAAATCGTGAATGGCGGGACGTGACGCGCAGCAGCGCAGCAGTGCTCCGCGCCGGCTGCGCGGCTCCGCATTTCACGCTTCATCGGTGATGGTAACGCTCCATGTTTGACATCGGCTTCTCCGAACTGATGGTCATCGCCGTGGTGGCGCTGATCGTCATCGGTCCGGAACGCCTGCCCAAGGTGGCGCGCACGGTCGGCCACCTGTTCGGCCGCATGCAGCGTTATGTCAACGACGTCAAGTCAGACATCAGCCGCGAGATGGCGCTCGACGACCTGCGCAAGCTGCAGGCGTCGATGCAGGACACCGCACGGTCGATCGAGGAGTCGGTCAACCAGGAAGTGCGTTCCGCGGAAGACGAAATGAACCGCATATCCGCCGACACCCAGGCCGCAGTTCCCGAAGTCGCCCAAGCGGACACGCCGGCAACGCCGACGGAAGCGGCGCCCGCCGCTGCCCCGGGTGACCCCGCCAAGCCGGCACAGCCATCGTGAGCGAAGACACCTTCATTTCCCACCTGGTCGAGCTGCGCGACCGCCTGCTGCGCGCCCTGATCGCGTTCGGCCTGGTGCTTTTGGTGCTGGTGCCGTTCGCCTCCGAACTCTACGACCTGCTGGCAACACCGATGATGAGCGCCCTGCCCGAGGGGTCGAAAATGATCGCCACCGGCGTGGTGACGCCGTTCCTGGTGCCGATCAAGGTGGCGATGATGGTGGCCTTCGTCATCACGCTGCCGTACCTGCTCTACCAGGCCTGGTCCTTCGTCGCGCCGGGCCTCTATCTGCACGAAAAGCGCCTGGTGCTGCCGCTGGTGGTGGCCAGCACCGTGCTGTTCGTGATCGGCATCGCCTTCTGCTACTTCTTCGTGTTCAACACGGTGTTCCATTTCATCAACCAGATCGCGCCGAAAAGCATCTCGGTGGCGCCGGACATCGAGAATTACCTGAATTTCGTGCTGACGATGTTCATGGCGTTCGGCCTGACTTTCGAAACGCCGATCGTGGTGGTGATGCTGACGCGCATGGGCGTCGTCACGCTGGAACAGCTGCGCGGCATCCGCTCCTATTTCATCGTCATCGCGTTCGTGATTGCAGCGATCGTCACTCCGCCCGACGTGGTGTCGCAGCTGCTGCTGGCGATCCCGATGTGCCTGCTGTTCGAAGTCGGACTGCTGGCTGCGCGTTTCGTGCCGAAACGTGCGGCGGCGGATAACGGCGATTACCAGCCGCCGTCAGACGCGGAGCAGGATGCCGAACTCGACCGCGTCGAGGCCGAAGAGCGCCGCCGCGCCGGGTCCTGACCCGGCTACTCTGTCCTGCGCTGTTTTTGCGCCGGACGTTTGCCGACGGTCACCCGCAGGTCCATACCCCTGGTTTCGCGCACCACCCGCAGCGTCGCCGGCTGTCCGGGCACCAGCGCCGCTATCAGGTTGAGCATGGTCGCCGAATCGGTGACCGGCTTGCCGTCGACGGCAACCAGTATGTCGCCCACCTTCATGCCGGCACGGTCGGCCGGGGTGCCGCGGAAGACTTCGGTGATCAGCGCGCCGCGCGTTCCCGGCATTTTGAATGAGTCGGCGATTTCCTTGGTCATGTCCTGCACGCCGACGCCGATCCAGCCGCGTTGCACGGAGCCCGTCTGGATGATCTGCTCCATCACCGATTTTGCGGTGCCTGCCGGTATCGCGAAGCCGATGCCCAGTGATGCGCCGCCCGGGGTTTTCGAGTAGATCGCCGTGTTGATGCCGATCAGGTGGCCGCTGGCATCGACCAGCGCGCCGCCCGAATTGCCGGGGTTGATCGCGGCATCGGTCTGGATGAAGTTTTCAAAGGTATTGATGCCGAGATGGCTGCGGCCCAGCGCGCTGACGATGCCCAGCGTCACTGTCTGGCCGACGCCGAAGGGGTTGCCGATTGCGAGCACCACGTCACCTACGCGCGCACTGTCCGGGGCGGCGAATGTGATGGCCGGCAGCTTGGGCAGGTCGATCTTGAGCACGGCGAGATCGGATTCGGGATCGGTGCCGACCACTTTCGCCGGCACGCGGCGCGTGTCGGCGAGCGCGACCTCGATGCCGTCGGCGGCATCAACGACGTGGCTGTTTGTCAGGATGTAGCCCGATTCGCTGACGATGACGCCCGAACCGAGATTTGTGCTGGGCTGGCTCTGCGCTTCCTGGTCGCCGAAGAAAAACCGGAACAGCGGATCGTCGCGCAGCGGATGCTGCTGGGCCCTGACTGCCTTGGAGGTGAACACGTTCACCACCGCCGGCATGGCTCTGCGCGCAGCCTCGCTGTACGACGCGGCGCGCGGGGCGGCGCTTTCCGCCGCAGGCTGCTTGACGGTGATCACCGCATTCTGCGCGGGGCCGTTGCCGCCGAGGAGTTCGGGGCGCAGCGTGCTGACCACGAACAGTGCGGCAAGGCAGATCGTCGCGGTTTGGCAGAATATGAGCCAGAGATTTTTCATGGTGCGGCCGGTAGGGTGGTGGCGGTTACAATGAATAATTGCAGGGTCAGCGGCGGGTTTTCCGTGCCCGCCGGATCACAATTGCGCGAAAGGGATCATGGAACGCACAGTGCTCGATACTTATCTTTGCGGTTTCCTGCAAGTCCCTGATTTCCGGGATTATTGCCCAAACGGCCTGCAGGTGGAAGGCCGCGCGCAGGTGGCCGGCATCGTCACCGGCGTCACCGCGTCGGCGGCGCTGATCGATGCCGCGATAGCGGCCGGCGCCGACGCGCTGATCGTGCATCACGGCTATTTCTGGCGCGGCGAGGATGCACGCATCACCGGCAT
>JBMTEY010000023.1:0-24694 GCA_049433545.1 Burkholderiales bacterium
ATCTCCACCGCCTTTTCCGGATTCCACGTCTGCGCAAAGGCAGGTGCTGCCGCAAAGGCGGGAATGAACGCCGCGGCAAATGCCGCGGCACGCTGAAACTGCTGAAACCGGTTTGGTTGCTGTGCCATGTCCGCTTCCTCCTGGTGGTTTATTTTCAATCCCGGCAGCATGTGCTCTGCCGGTCTGCAACAGCCTGTGATGCCGGTACCGGGCGCGGCATCCTGCCCGCATCCCGCCATGCTACGTCAGCCCTGCGGGGACGTGTTCTCCGGACTGTCGCCCACGAGCAGCGCCTTCAGCGTCTGCGACGCGAATTCGCGGTGATACAGGATATAGATCACCCAGGCCGTCGCGATCAGCATCAGGTACGGATGCAGGAACCAGGTCATCGCCGCCAGCGCGAAATAATAGGCCCGCAAACCCGCATTGAAATTGGTGCTCGCATAGGAAGTGATCAGCGCGATGCGCTCGATCTGCAAGGCATACTGCTCCGGATTTTCCTTGGGCGCCCTGGGGGCGGCGCCCACCAGCGTCGAGCAGTTGCCAAACTGGCGGATCGCCCACGAAAACTTGAAAAAAGCATAGACGAAAATCAGGATCATTAAAATCATCTTGATTTCCAGCAGGCGCTGCGAAGCCTTGACGGTGAACGGCAACCCTGACACCACATCCATCGCCTGCTGCACGTAACCCAGCAGTGCGAGCAGCGCACCCAGAACCAGCATCGTGGTCGAGGCAAAGAACTGCGAACTGCGCGTGAGATTGCGCATGATGTTGACGTCGACCATGCGGTTGTCGCGTTCGATCATGCGCAGCATCCATTCCCGGCGATAACCGTCCATGGTGCTGTGCAGCGACGGAACCGAGCGCGCATGCCATTCGGCAAACCAGGCGTAACCCGCCCACGCCAGGATGAAGGACAAGAATGCCGCGACGTCGAGCCAGGTCAGACTGAGTTCAGCTAACAGTCGGGCAGCAGTCATTGCAACTCCGGCGGGCAGCGGCCCGCAAAGGTCAGATGAAAAGGGTCAGCACCCCAGTATAGCCGTAGAGCCGGTTGTGCGAGATTTCGCCATTGCCAAAAAATCCCGCGAGCGGCACTTCGCCCAGAGCCTCGCGGATCATCTGCAGTTCCGCGGATTCCCCGCCGAACAGCGCGCCAGTGCGACCCAGGCAGGAAAAATAAAGCGCGCCGCGCGGCGGCGTATAAAGTCCCTCGCGGATGCTGTCGAGCATCCGCGTCATGTCGGCGCGCGCCGTGTCGCGGTCGCGCCTGCAAAAATGCAGGCGCTGGCCCTTGCGCGCAAGATCTCCGATCGCGATCAACCGGTTACCGGGATCGATGCCAATCAGGTTGCGCACCATGTAGTCCCCGGTGTCGCTGCCGGACACCGAAAGACCGACAAAAATCTGTCCGCCAAGCTGCGCCAGGTCTTCATTCGCGGTAATGCCGACATCCTCGCGCAAGGCCTCCAGCGCCGGCCGGTCATCCAGCGTCAGCACGATGTTGTTCTGGGCGCCGGTGATTTCGTGTACCGCTCCGATCGGACGGCAGCCCTGGGTCAGTCGCGTCGCCACCGCCACCGCGTCGGAAAATGCCACTCCTGAGAGACCGCTGCGATGAATGCCGTCGGCCAGCAGGACGTTGTCGCCGCGCGAACTGGCCAGTCCGCCGACCAGGAATCCGCTCTCGGTGTTCTTCGCCAGCAGGCGGATCTGCTGCGCGATGTCGCCACCGAGCGGCGTGCCGTGGACGATCGCGAGGCTTGCCGGCGCGTCAGCACAGCGCAGTTCAGCGCCTTGCACCTCCGCCCCGCTCAGGGCCCCGAAAACCCGGAACGAACCGGGCGGAAAATCGCCGATCATTACCGCGATGGCCGGCTCATCCATGTATTCCCTGCCGCCAGCGCAGATGCCGATGCCGACCGTGCCCGTCCAGTGCCCGACGCCCGTGTGTTCCGCAAAATGGGCATGAATCTCCGGCAGCGCGCCGGCGAAGTGGTCGGTTACATAAAGGAATCCCAGGTTGCCGGCACCACTGCCCAGCTGTTCCAGGCAGGATTGCGCCGCATCGCGCCAGCTTGCGGCGCCGGCATGTCCGCTGCGGAACAGGCTGGCCATGACCGCGCCCCCTTCAGACGCGCTTGATCCAGCCGGGCAGCGCTTCCACCCGTTTCACCCAGGCCGCCACCGACGGATGCGCATTCAGGTCGAACCCGCCTTCCGGCGACACCGAGGTGTAGCAATAACACGCCAGGTCGGCAATCGTCGGCCGCCCGCAGGCCAGCCACTCGTTGTTTTTCAGACGCCCCTCGAGCACGGCCAGTCCGTTGCGGCCGTACATCGCATATTCGTCGTAACTGCCGATGTTGCGAATGCCGATCTTGACGCCGCGCCCCCACTGCAGCCCGTAGTGCAGCTCATTGTTCGACAGCGCCAGCCATTGCTGGACTTCCGCCATGCCGGCGGCATCTGTCGGCAGCCACTGTTCGCCACCGTGTTTGCGCGCCAGGTAGACCAGGCAGGCCGTTGAATCCCAGAACACCCTTTCGCCGTCGACCAGCACCGGTACCTGGCCGCGCGGATTGAGCTTGAGGAAATCCGGCGCCTTGTGTTCCTTTTTATCGGTATCGAGCACCACGGTTTCGAACGGCACCTTCAGCATCGACAGCAGCAGGCGCACCTTCCAGGCATTGCCGGATGTGGGGGTGATGTAGAGTTTCATGAATCCTCCGGGATTGGCGAAATGCGATCCTAGCACGCGCATGCGGCAGCGGTCGGCGGCGAAGTTATAATGGAGCCCCATTCCGCAGGATAAAACCGTGAATCTGGACCGTGTCAGTTCGGGTTATGACGTTCCCAACGACGTCAATGTCATCATCGAAATCCCGATGCATGCCGAACCGATCAAGTACGAAATGGAAAAAAGCACGGGCGCGATGTTCGTCGACCGCTTCATGTCCACGGCCATGCACTATCCCTGCAACTACGGCTATGTGCCCCACACGCTGTCCGGCGACGGCGATCCGGTGGACGTGCTGGTGCTGTCGCCGGTGCCGCTGATCACCGGAGTGGTCGTGCGCTGCCGTCCGGTGGGCATGCTTAAAATGGAAGACGAGGCCGGCGATGACACCAAGATACTCGCCGTGCCCATAGACAAACTGACACCGCTCTACGCGGCCATCCGCACGCCGCAGGATCTGCCTGCAGGAACGCTCGCCCAAATCGCGCACTTCTTCGAGCACTACAAGGACCTGGAACCCGGCAAGTGGGTGAAGGTCGTCGGCTGGGTTGGCCCGGATGAGGCACGCCAGGAAATTCTCGCCGGCATCGCCGGCTATGACCAGGCATCGCGCAAACCGAAATTCTGACCCGCGCTGTCCGGCGCAAAAAAAATCCCGCCGTTGCCGGCGGGATGAAAATTCCCTGTCAGAGGGGTTACTGCAGGGAAACGGCGATCAGGACGGCCGCGGCGGCGCTGAGGCCTGCCGGAAGCCCGATTTTCTCGACCCGCGACACCGCCCGGCCGACGACGACCTCCACCGGCACTTCGACGATCTCGAGCAGCCGGTGCGTCACCGAATCCTCGAGCACGCGGGTCAGAGAATTCTTGCGCGCAGTGCCGATGACAATCTGGCTGATGCCGAGCCGCTCCGCCACGGCACGGATGGTCTCCGCCTTGTCGCCGAACTCGACATGGTCGGTATGGCGGATGCCCGCACGGTTAAGCAGATCCCGTGCCGGGGTCAGCGCCCGCTCGGCCTCCTGCTGGTGGTAGGCCTGGTGGTCGCTGCGGCTGACGAAACGGGCTATGTAGCGAGAAAACGGCACACGCACATGCAGCAGGTGCACCTCCAGCGCGCCTCCGGCAGCATGGCGGCCGATCACATGTTCCACCGCCTGCAGCGAATTGACCGAAGCGTCCACCGGCAGCAGCACGCGCGTCATGCCCGCCGCCGCCGGCGCAGGCACTCCCGGCTCGACGACATGGCCCGCCACACGCTTGCGCGCCGGCACATGGTTGACCCAGAAACCGCCCACCAGGACACCGCCGATGACTGCGATGTAGAGCAGTCCGGTCAGCCCGGGATAGGTCGCGAAGAAATCTTTAACCAGCGCTTCGTTGGTGATCATCTTGACTGCGGTCCACGCCAGAACCGCACCGCCGATGTAGATGATGACGGGGTAACGCTCGACATACTTGAGGATGATCTGGCTGCCCCAGATGACTATCGGGATACTGATCAGCAGGCCGATCACCACCAGCAGGAAACTGCCATGCGCGGCACCAGCAACTGCCAGCACGTTGTCTAGGCCCATCACCGCGTCGGCAACGATAATGGTTTTCATCGCCCCCCAGAAACTGCCCGCGGCGCTGACCTCGTGCCCGCCATTGTTGTTGTCGGCCAGCAGCCTGTAGGCGATCCACACCAGCAGCAATCCGCCGGCAAGCATCAGGCCCGGGATTTTCAGCAGCCAGACCACAATCAGCGTCATCACCGTACGCACGGCGATCGCGCCGAAGGTGCCCCAAAGCACCGCCTTCCTGCGCAAGTCAGGGGGCAAACTTCGTGCGGCAAGAGCAATGACTATTGCGTTGTCACCGGCAAGCACCAGGTCGATGATGATGATGGCGAGCAGCGCCGAGAAAAACTCAGGGGAAAACAGTTCCATGTTTGTATCTCCGGTTCGTGTCAGCAAAACCTCACGCCACAACACGACAGGAACCGGCGTCCCGAAAGGACAAACGAGCCCCGCCGCATGCGGCGAGGTCTCGCTAACAACCGGTGCCGGAGCACACGGCTGCCAGTGGGCCGGGGACGAATCCCGAAATGACGACCACACTGCTGGCGACCCGCAGGCCGCCGGAAGCTACTCCCCTCTTGGAGGAAATTCTGCGGTTCAAACAACTAACCGCAGTCCAGCAAAAACGGAGGAATTATATTCATGTTTTCCGGAAATGCAACCGTCGGAGTGCGTGTGCCCGGAAAACTACCGGCTGCAAGCATCGCAGGAACAATGTACTGAGCCGCACATCCGGCGATCCGAACCTTGTGACTGGAGCACATTGCATTCAAAGCCGTAAAATAGAAATCCCTGTACCGTCAACACCTCTGCGGCACGCATCCCGCGCCGTCATCATTTACAAGGATTCCGCAATGCGTCTGGCCACCTATACCCTGCTCTCCGACCCTGCAACCGTGCGCATCGGTGCACAGCTCGACGGCAGGCTGCTCGACCTCGTCGCCGGCGAACGCGCAATGGGCGACGGCAAAAATGTGATTCCGGCTTCGATGAAAGGCCTGCTCGCTCTGGGTGAACCCGGCCTGGCCCGCGCCCGCACCGTGCTTGCCCATGCAGCCAAAAACACCGCGAAACTCGACGACAAGACCCTGGCCCCGGAAACCGGGGTGCGTTTCCTGCCGCCGGTTCCCGACGCCGACAAGTTCCTCTGCGTCGGCAAAAACTACCGCACCCATCTCGAGGAACTGCGCAAAAACGACCTGATCAAGGAAATGCCGGGAGAACCCACGGGCTTCATCAAGCTCAATTCCTGCCTCACCGGCCACGGCGCGGACGTGCCACGGCGCGAAACGGTGAACCGCCTCGACTACGAACCGGAAATGGTGTTCGTGCTGGGCAAGGCCGCGCGCCATGCCAAACGCGAGGACGCAGTGAGCCATATCGCCGGCATCACCATCCTCAACGACCTGACCTGCCGCGACACCCAGAAGGCGGAAGTCGCGTCGGGCTCGCGCTTCTGGACCTCGAAAAACTCACCGTCCTTCGGACCGCTGGGGCCTTACATCATCACCATGGACGAAGTGCCCGATCCCTACAACATCTGGGTCACCTGCAGCGTCAACGGTGTGCAGCGCATGCGCGTCAACACCAGCGACCAGATCTGGAAGCTGCCCGACATCATCCCGCATTTCTCGCGACTGCTCGACCTGCAGCCGGGTGACATGTTCGCCACCGGCGCTCCGGGCGGCGTCGCGGTGGGAAAAGCCGATGCCGAATCCCTGTACCTGAAGCCGGGCGACGTGGTGGAATGTGCCTTCGAAAATCCGGCAATGACGCTGCGCAATCGCATCGTTGCACCCTGAACGAAGCAATCCTGAAAAAAGCGGCCCGTGGGCCGCTTTTTTGTCGGAACAGGAATCCTAGGTGCCCTGCCGCAGATTGATATGCGAGATCTGCACCTTCTCCAGCGCCTCCAGCTTCTGCAGCCGCTTGTCGATCTGCTCCAGTGCCACAGTCGCCTGTTTCAGCTGCTGGACTCCGTTCAGCAGCATCACGCCCCAGTCCATCTTCGCCAGCTGCAGGCGCGTGGCTTCTACTTCCCGCTGCATCGCACGCAGTTGCGTGACCATCACCAGCATCAGCACGGCCGCCGCCAGCAACAGGATTACCACCGCCCCCATCAATACCGACTCATGTGAAACCGCCATGCGCGCACCTCCGCGCCGGGTTGTCACTCAATTGCTCCCGTTGATCCTAAGATAGCAGAAATTCCACTCTGGCAATCACACAAGCCCGCAAACGCGCGGCTATAATCCTTCGCACAACGTACTCGGTCGGGATCCTGAAACCAGAACCCATGGCGCCGCTGCTTGCTCTGCTCCTCGTCCTGCCGATCACCAGTGCGTTGGCCGGCGGCTCGAACTACACGGTCAGCCCCGGGATTCCACAGCAGTTCGACGGCAATGTCAGGGAATGGTCGGTACCCACCCCGCTGTTCGCACGCGATCCTGCAGTGGCGCCCGACGGCAGCATTTTTATCGCGGTGATGACCGGCAACAAGGTCGCCCGTTTCGATCCGAAATCGCAGACATTCAGCGAGTGGAACATGCCGCGCGGCCACCACCCGCACGGCCTGCTGGTCGACAGGCGCGGCATCGTCTGGACCACCGGCAACGGCAACGGCACGATCGGCAAGCTGAATCCGGCAACCCGCATGTCCGTCGAATTCACGGTACCGTCGGGTGGCGGCGGACCGCACACCGCCGTCATCACCGACAATGGCGAAACACTGTGGTTCACCATGCAAAGCGGCAACAGGATCGGCAGCCTGGATACCGCCACCGGCAGGATCGTCGAGTACAACACCGCAGGCGGACCCTACGGCATCTCCCTAGACCGCGCGGGAAACGTCTGGTGGTGCCGGATGGGCGACAACAAGCTGGGCCGGCTCGATCCGGAAACCGGCGCCATCAGCGAACTCGACATGGGCCGCGGAACCCGGCCCCGGCGCATGGCGACCGCACCCGACGGCATGCTGTGGATCACGCTGTACGGCAAGGGTGAACTGGCGAAAGTCGATACAGTGGCCATGAAAGTGGTCAAGACCTATGCCCTGCCCGGCGGCAATGCAGGGGCCTACTCCGTCACCGTGGACGGCGCCGGCACCGTCTGGGCCAACCAGATCAACCTTGATACCGTGATCCGCCTCGATCCGGTGACGGAAAAAATGCAGGTGATCGACCTGCCGACAAAAAACACCGGCATCCGCAAGATGGTGGTCGATGGCGCCGGCAGACTGTGGTACATGGGCTCGCACAGCGGCAAGCTGGGTGTTATCGAATAGATCAATCAGCCTGGTACTGCTGGCACTGGCGGCCGTGCCGGCACCGCTGCCGGCAACGGCCAGCGATGCCTTGTGGCAAACGCTGCAGGCCGGAGGCCACGTGGTCCTGGTGCGTCACGCCACCACCGATCCCGGCATCGGCGATCCCCCGGGATTCAGGCTGAACGACTGCGCGACACAGCGCAACCTCAGCGATGCCGGACGCACGGAAGCGCGCCGCCTGGGCGCAGCCTTCCGCAAGCGCGGCATCCCTGTCTCCGCCGTAAGATCCAGTCGCTGGTGCCGCTGCCTTGAAACAGCAAGGCTGGCTTTCGGCAAGGCGGATCCCTGGCCTGCGCTCGACAACACGTTTGAAACGCCGGAACTCAGGACGGCACAGATGCGCAAGCTGCGTGAAGGACTGGCAAAGCCGCCGGTGAACGGCAACCTCGTCCTGGTCACCCATGGCGTCAATATTGCCGCACTGACCGGGGTACATGTCGCGCAGGGGGAAATGGTTGTCGTGAATGTTGCACGCAACAACGATTTTCGCGTCATCGGACGCCTGTTACCCGCAGACTGATTGCAGGCTCTCTGCCGGCATTGATGCGACGCATCAAGCAGACTCCTTGGAGACTTTTTGCGTTTCATGCCACATCTGCTGCATTGCGGCGTCGCATGGCAAGCGATTTCACCCTGTGAGCTCGCATTGCACCGGATCGGCTTCCTGACTACCATTGCAATGCTGCCGTAAGCCGCGGGGCGGCAAAAAAAATCAAATTGCCCCTGCCGGTTTCCGCCGCATTACCCAATCACAAGAGGAAGCACTGCATGCCCACGTACAAGATTCTGATCCTTGGCGCCTCCTATGGCTCGCTGCTGGCCACCAAGCTGCTGCTGGCCGGACACACGGCGAAGATGATCTGCCTGCCGGCCGAATCCGAACTGTTCAATGCCGAAGGCGCCATCGTGCGCATGCCAGTCAAGGGTCGCGAAGGCCTGGTCGAAATCCGCTCACGCGACCTGCCGGGAAAACTGTCAGCCGGCGGACCAGACTCGGCAAACCCCTCCGACTACGACCTGGTCGTGCTTGCCATGCAGGAACCGCAGTACCGCTCGCCGGGTGTGCGCGAACTGCTGGACAAGGTCGCCAAATCACGCGTGCCCTGCATGTCGATCATGAACATGCCGCCCCTGACATATCTGAAACGCATCCCGGGACTGAACGCCGATGCCTGCCGCGACTGTTATACCGATGCCTCGGTATGGGACAGCTTTGATCCGAAAACGCTGACCCTGTGCAGCCCCGATCCGCAGGCTTTCCGTCCGCCCGAGGAAAAAGTCAACGTCCTGCAGGTGCGGTTGCCGACCAATTTCAAATCCGCGCGTTTTGATTCCGACGCCCACACCGCGATCCTGCGCCAGCTCGAGACCGACATCGAAGCCGTACGCTTCGATCCGGGCGACGGCAGGAAAATCGAATTGCCGGTCAAGCTGAAAGTACATGAGTCGGTATTCGTGCCGCTGGCCAAATGGGCAATGCTGATCGCCGGCAACTACCGCTGCGTGCAGAAGGACGCGATGCGCCCGATCAAGGACGCGGTGCACAGCGACATCGAGGCCTCGCGTGCGGTCTACGCCTGGGTCGTCAAACTGTGCGTTTCACTGGGCGCCAACGAGAAGGACCTGGTGCCGTTCGAGAAATATGCAAATGCCGCACTGTCGCTGGGCAGCCCGTCTTCGGCGGCGCGCGCGCTGGCTGCGGGTGCACCCAACATCGAGCGCGTCGACCGCCTGGTCCAGGCCATCGCCGCACAGAAAGGCATGAAGTCCGCGGTACTGGACCAGACCGTGGCACTGGTCGACGGCTGGCTTGAGAAAAACCGCAAGAAATCGTGACCTTGCGGCGCCAGCCGGCATCGGCGTCAAGCGGTATCGATGAAAACGCCTCGGCGCCCGCATCACGACAGTAATCCGGATTGCCGCGTCGCCCCCCGGCAGATAATCGCTGAACGCGGCAACTCCCAAGCTGTGCTTCTCGTAAAATACGCTGCATGAAATCCGCAGTAGCGACCACCGTGCACACGCCGATGATGCAGCAGTACCTGCGCATCAAGTCCGAACACCCGGACCTGCTGGTGTTCTACCGGATGGGCGACTTCTACGAGCTGTTTTTCGACGATGCCGAGCGCGCGGCGCGCCTGATGGACATCACGCTGACCACGCGCGGCGAATCCGCCGGCACGCCGATCAAGATGGCCGGCGTGCCCTATCACGCGGTGGACCAATATCTGGCGAAACTGGTGAAACTCGGGGAATCGGTGGCGATCTGCGAGCAGATCGGCGACCCGGCGACCTCCAAGGGCCCGGTCGAGCGCAAGGTGGTGCGCATCGTCACGCCGGGCACGCTGACCGAGTCGGCACTGCTCGACGAAAAAAGCGACAACCTGCTGCTCGCCCTGCACCGCGCCGGCAATACGCTGGGGCTGGCCTGGCTGTCGCTGTCGTCAGGGCGATTCAGCGTCATGGAAACGGCCCCTGCCAACCTCGCTGTCGAACTCGAGCGCCTGCGGCCCGCGGAAATCCTCGTCGCCGAAAACGCTGCGCTGGAAGCGGCGGTTCCGGGCATCGCGATCCGCCGCCTGCCGCCCTGGCGTTTTGATGCGGATGCGGCGCGCCGTGCGCTGTGCGCCCAGTTCGAAACCCACGATCTCAGCGGCTTCGGCGCGCAGGTGCTGGATGCGGCGATTGCGGCCGCCGGCGCACTGCTCGATTACGCAAAATCGACGCAGGGCACGGCGATCGCGCATGTACGCGCGCTGCACGTCGAGTCCGAGCGCGCATACCTGCGCATGGATCCGTCGACGCGGCGCAACCTGGAACTGACCGAAACCATCCGCGGCGAAGCGGCGCCGACACTACTCTCGCTGCTCGACACCTGCGCGACCGGCATGGGCAGCCGGCGGCTGCGCCACGCGCTGCATCATCCGCTTACCGACCGGGCGCAGGTACAGGCGCTGCACCGGGCGGTGGCTGCGCTGGTCGAGGGTGAGCGCCACGCCGCGGTGCGCGCGGCACTGAAACATTTTGCCGATATCGAGCGCATCGCCGCGCGCATCGCGCTCGCCTCGGCGCGTCCGCGCGACCTCTCGGGCCTGGGCGCATCACTGCACCGGCTGCCGGCGCTGGTCGCCGCACTGGGCGACGCCGCAGCAGGCCACCTCGGCGAACTGGCCGCCGCCCTCGCACCGCAGGATGCGCTGACGGCGCTGCTCGCCGCCGCAATCCGGCCGGAGCCGGCGGCGGTTATCCGCGAGGGCGGCGTCATCGCCGACGGTTACGATGCCGAACTCGACGAACTGCGCGGCATCCAGGACAACTGCGGCGCCTTCCTTGCCGAACTGGAAATCCGCGAACGCGCGCGCACCGGCATCACCACGCTGAAGGTGGAATACAACCGCGTGCACGGCTTCTACATCGAGGTCACGCGCGCACAGTCGGAAAAGGTTCCCGACGATTATCGTCGCCGGCAGACACTGAAGAACGCCGAACGCTACATCACACCGGAACTGAAAACCTTCGAGGACAAGGCGCTGTCGGCGCAGGAACGCGCGCTGGCACGGGAAAAACTGCTCTACGAACAGTTGCTGCGCGAACTGGCGCCGCAGGTGCCGGCGCTGCAGCAGGTGGCCGCCGCGCTGGCCGAACTCGACCTGCTGGCGGCGTTCGCCGAGCGTGCAACGGCATTGAACTGGTCAATGCCGGAATTCAGCGATGACCCGGTGATCGAGATCGAAGGCGGCCGCCATCCGGTGGTTGAAGCGCAGGTGACGCCGTTCATCGCCAATGACACCCGGCTGTCCGCCGCGCGCCGCATGCTGCTGATCACCGGCCCGAACATGGGCGGCAAATCCACCTACATGCGGCAGACCGCGCTGATCGCACTGCTGGCGCACTGCGGATCGTTCGTTCCGGCCACCCGCGCGCGGCTGGGTCCGCTGGATCGGATTTTCACCCGCATCGGCGCCGCCGACGACCTCGCCGGCGGCAGATCCACCTTCATGGTCGAGATGACCGAGGCCGCGTACATCCTGCACCACGCCACGCAGCAAAGCCTGGTGCTGATGGATGAAATCGGCCGCG
The DNA here is from genome assembly GCA_049433545.1 of Burkholderiales bacterium. Classification (GTDB taxonomy): domain Bacteria; phylum Pseudomonadota; class Gammaproteobacteria; order Burkholderiales; family SG8-41. The sequence goes on from JBMTEY010000023.1 coordinate 11,711, forward strand.
GCACCTCGACCTACGACGGCCTCGCACTGGCCTGGGCGATCGCACGCCACCTGATCGAGCGCAGCGCCTGCTACACGCTGTTTGCCACGCATTATTTCGAACTGACACAGCTCGCCTCGGAATTCAGGCAGGTGGCGAATGTGCATCTCGACGCGGTCGAGCACAAGGACCGCATCGTTTTCCTGCACAGCGTGGAAGAAGGACCGGCAGACCGCAGCTTCGGGCTGCAGGTCGCGCAGTTGGCCGGCGTGCCGCCAGCAGTGATCCGCAGCGCGCGCAAACATCTCGCGGAACTCGAGGCGGCTGCCGCGGCACAGGCGCCGCAGGGCGACCTGTTCAGCGCAAAAACCAGCTCTGCCGCCGCAGCACCATCACCCGAACCGCACCCCGCAGTGGATCTGTTGCGCGACTGCGATCCGGATGCACTGTCGCCGCGTGATGCGCTGGAACTGCTCTACCGCCTGCGGGAACTGGCACAGGAAAACAATGGTTAATAAGTATCTGTTTTTAAAGTATTTTTTATAAAACACCCGGTATAAGGCATCCGGCTGGCGCCTACGCAAACCTCTTCAGTGATGGTGGCCGTGCGGTCCGTGCACATGACCGTGCTCCAGTTCCTCGCCGGTGGCCGCGCGCACACCCGCCACCGTGCAGCGGAAATCCAGGGTCTGCCCGGCCAGCGGATGATTGCCGTCAACCACCACCTTGTCTGCGGCAACGTCGGTCACCGTGTAGACCAGCGCGTGTCCCGACTGCTCTCCGCGCCCCTCGAACTGCATGCCCACCGCAACTTCCGGCGGAAACTTGTCGCGCGATTCCACGTGCACCAGTTCGGCGTCGTATTCGCCGAACGCGTCGTTCGGCGCCAGGCGCACTTCGCAGCTGTCGCCGGCGGCCTTGCCGTCCAGCGCCTGCTCGACCAGCGGAAATATGCCCTGGTATCCGCCGTGCAGGTAGGCAATCGGCTCTTCTGTTTTCTCGATCATGTTGCCCTGCGCATCCATCAACTCGAAGTTCAGCATGACCACGGTATTCTTGGAGATTTGCATCAATTTATCCTGATTAACTGCAGCACTTCGGCAGCGTGCCCGCGCGGGTTCACGCCGTAGAGCGCGTGCTGCACGACGCCCTTGCGATCGATCACAAACGTCGAACGGCGTATGCACTCCCGCATCCGCCCCTCGTATTCCTTGTACTGCAGCACCCCGTAACTGCGGCACGTTTCGCCGTCTACATCCGACAGCAACTGCACCGCGAGCCCGTGTTTGTCGCGGAACATGCCATGCACCATGCAGTCGTCGCGGCTGACCCCGAACACCAGCGTGCCGCAATCACGGTAATCCATTTCCAGCTCGCTGAATTCCAGCGCCTCCGCGGTGCAGCCCGGCGTGTCGTCGCGCTGGTAAAAATACAGCACCAGGCGGCTGCGCCCATGGTAATCGGCAAGCTTCACCAGGTTGAGATCGGCATCGGGCAGTTCGAATGCGGGCGCACGATCGCCGGCTCTCAGCAGAACCGATGCGTTGCGCGCGGCTGGCAGGGTGCTGGATTCCACTTGATTCCGACTTTCCATGCCGGATTCTGTGAACAAAGCGGCGCACGGTCAAGCTCGCTCATTTTATAATCGTGCACAATGCGCAACAGACTGCTCAATGGCCTTGCGCCAGCACAATTCTTGCATCGGCACTGGCAGAAAAAGCCGCTGCTGGTCCGTAGCGGCCTGCCCCGGGCGGCGAACCTGGTGACTCGCGACGAATTGTTCGAACTCGCGCAGAGCGCCGAAACCGAATCACGGCTGATCCTGCGCAAGGGAACACGCTGGCAAGTCCTGCACGGCCCTTTCCGGCGCCGCGACCTCGCCGGCCTGCCCCGCCGCAACTGGACCCTGCTGGTGCAGGGCGTCAACCTCGTGCTGCCGCATGCGCAGGAGTTGCTGGCGCCCTTTGCCTTCATTCCCTACGCAAGGCTCGACGACCTGATGGTCAGCTACGCCCCGCCGGGCGGCGGCGTCGGACCGCATTTCGACAGTTATGACGTATTCCTGGTCCAGGGCGAAGGGCAGCGACGCTGGCGGATCAGCAGCCAGCGCGACCTGTCGCTGGTCGATGATGCGCCGCTTAAAATCCTGCGCGATTTCCGCGCGACCCGCGAATGGATCCTGGATCCCGGCGACATGCTCTACCTGCCGCCGCGCTGCGCGCATGACGGCATCGCCATCGAAGCCTGCATCACCTATTCGATCGGCTTCCGCGCCCCATCGGCGCAGGACCTGTGCAGCCGCTTCTATGATTTCCTTCAGGATCGGCTTGATGCGCCCGAATGTTATGCGGATCCGGATCTGCAGCCGACGCGCCGCCCCGCGCGCATCGACGGACGGATCACCAGGGGCCTGCTGCAACTGCTGCGCCATGCGCGCTGGACGCGGGCGGACCTGCTGCGCTTCATCGGCGAGGATCTCAGTTCACCCAAGCCCCACGTGGTGTTCGCGCCGCCGCGCCGTCCCCTGCCGCTCGCCGCTTTCCGCCGCAGCATCGCGCAGCGGGGGCTGCGGCTGGACGCCAGATCCATACTGCTCTACGACGATCGCGCGTTTTATGCCAATGGCGAGCGCCGGGAGCTACCGGCAGCCGCCGGCACAATCGTGCGCCGGCTGGCGGACCGGCGGACATTGGCAGCCTCTCCTTCGATAACCGGGCAGACGCTGGACGTGTTTTACGCCTGGTACCGCGCCGGATATCTCCATCCCGGCGCCAGCCTGCCCTGAACCAGGAGGAATCCCGGATGGAATTGACCGGAAATCCACCAAACGCGGAATACCGCCGCTTCGAAAGCAACCTGGAATACGAACGGGTCATCGACGAAATGATCCCGCGCACGCAGCAGATCATCCGCGTCTTCGACAAAACACTGAATCGCGCCTGGAATACCGCGGCACGCATCGAACTGCTGCGGCAGTTCCTGCTCGCCAGCCGCGTCAACCGGCTGCTGATCGTGCTCCATGAAACACGCCAGCTGTCCGGCGAATTGCCGCGCCTGGTCAGCTTTGCCCAGCAATTCAGCCACGCCTGCCGCATCCGGGAAACGCTGCGCGGGGCCAAACATGTCTACGACCCTTTCGTCGTATTCGACGGCAGCCATTACGTGCATCGCTTTCATTACGACCACATGCGTGCGGCGCAGGGCACCCATGACGCAGCTGGCGCTCAGCAGCTGATCGAACTTTTCGGCGAAATCGAGGAGTGCGCAGGCCCGCCGCTAGCCGCCAACGTCACCGGATTGTGACGATTTGTTGCAAGCCACTCTACGGCCCAATCGACCACTGCTAGCATGCGCGCCGGCAAGTGGATCGTCGCGCCAGTCGGCACGCATGTCGCGGCGGATACGAGCCAACAAACCCTGAACCAAGTTCAATTACCTTCGAAGGATAGTCAACATCATGAATCGCTCCCTCCTCGTCGTCGCCCTGCTTACGTTTGGCCTTGCTGCCTGCGGCGACAAACCCGCCCCGGCTCCTGCACCTGCTCCGGCGCCCGCAGCTGCTCCTGCCCCGGCTGAAGCCCCAAAAGCTGAAGCCGCCGCCCCCGCGGCCGATGCCCCGAAAGCCGACGCTGCCGCTCCCGCAGCCGACGCCATGAAGGACAAGGCCGGAGAAATGAAAGACAAGGCGGTCGAAGTCGCAAAAGATGCGGCCAAGGACGCAGTCAAGAAGTAACGCAATCGCGGCGCGAAAAAAGCCGGCCCGCGGGCCGGCTTTTTCTTTGTCGATAAGTGGAATTTCAGGCCAGCATGCGCCAGGCAAAACCATCGACCTGCGAGGCAACGCCGATCCAGTCCGGCGCGCAGTTAAGTGAGGAAGCGAGCGCGCCTGCCGCCAGGTCCGGATGATTGTTCTTCTGCGACAGGTGAGCGGCGATGACGTGCTGCAGGCGCTGCGTATCGATTCCGGCCACGATCTGTGACGCCTGCCCGTTGTCGAGATGGCCGAGCCGCCCGCCGATGCGCGCCTTCAGCCGCTCGGGGTATGCACTGCCGGCCAGCATGTCGCGGTCGTGGTTGCATTCGATGACCAGGGCATCCAGCCCGGACAGCATGGCTTCGATATGCGGCGTGGATGATCCGGCATCGGTAAGCACGCCCAGTCTCGACTTGCCGTCGCTGAACACGAACTGCGTCGGTTCGCGAGCATCGTGAGGCACCGGATACGGAAACATCTCGATATCGCCGACCGCAAACGGCGTGTGGCTGTCGATGATGACGACTTCGGAAAAAACGGCGCTGCCGTTCGCCGATGCCGCATGGGTGCCGTGCGAAAGGTAAACCGGGATGCCGAACTTGCGCGCGAACCGCGCCACGCCGCCGACATGATCATCATGTTCGTGGGTCACCAGCAGCGCGTCCAGTCCGTCAGGCTGCAGCCCCAGCCGCTGCAGGCGGCGCACGGTTTCAGTGATGCTGAACCCGCAATCGAGCAGGACGCGGGAACGACCTGCTTCCACCACCAGGCCGTTACCCTCACTGCCGCTGCCCAGCGATGCGAAACGCATCATCCCGCGCGGACTGCCGGATGAATGAAAAAAACATGCGGGACGCCGCGACCGTGAACCAGGCCTTGCTGCACGCGCCCGCGCCTCACTTCAACTGGTCGTAGAGCAGCGTCAGTATCCGGTTTGCGGTATCCGATTGTTCCCTGGTGCCGTCCTTGTCGAGCACCCGCACTTCGGCGCCCCCGGTCGCTCCCTGCACCAGTATCCGGTACTGCTCCTTGCTGACGGTTTTCGTACTGCCCCAGAACTTGAGCTTGGACAGCCAGCCTTTTTCTTCCGTCGTTTTCAGGTCGGCATCGGGATCGATGTATCTGACGAAATAAAGGCCCTTGGAGCGATCGCGGTCTTCCACGGTGAATCCCACGCGGTCGAGCGCCAGACCGACACGCCGCCACGCCCGGTCGAACTGGTCGTTGAGCGCCAGCAGGCTGCCTCCGGCGCCGCGATCAAGCCGGGCCTGCGGCTCGAGTTTCGCTGCAGCGACCTGCGACTTTGCGCGCTCGCCATCGACGCCGAAGCGGACCATCATCCGCCGCAGCATCTCCGCTTCAAGGTCGGGATCGGGTTTGCGCGGCTGCCAGCGCAACTGGTCCTGATTCTCGGTGATGTAGACCTCTTCCATGCCGCGGTGGCTGACATAGATCTCGGTGGTTCCCGGCTTCACGCCGCGCTCCAGGCGGGTGCGGAACTTGTCGCGCTCCGAAGTGGAATACAGGTTGTTGAGGGCGAGGCCGAGAATGCCGCGGATGCCTGACTCCGGCACTTTCGCGCGATTCTCGGCCCAATCGGTTTCCATGACGCCCGCTTCCGGCGTCTCGACGTTCACCACGAAGCCGTTTTCCTGCCAGAATTCCTTGATCACCGGCCAGGCCTGTTCTGGCGTTCCCGGGATCACCAGCCAGCGCTGCGTGCCCGCGCGCTCGATGGTGGCATTGTCGATTTTCGGCAGCACCGCGGCCGCGGCCGAAGAAACCCGCGGCTTGCCGGCGCGTTCCCTGCTGTAATCGGAGAAGGTTGCCGATCCCTTGCTGTTGCCGTCGGGTATTCGGAAACGGTCGTCGGTAGACGGGCGCGCCAGGTCGGGTGGTACTTCCAGCGGCGGCAGCTTGGTGTTGGTCGACGACTTGTAGTCGACTTTCTTGGTCGGGAGTTCGAACGAACCGCAGGCCCCCAGCACGACCGGCATGGCGATGACCGCCAGCACAGCCGCAGTTTTATGCAACGGCATGACGCTTCTCCCCGGAAACCGGCACGGCACCTGCCTGCTGCATGGCTTCGCGTATCAAATCATGGTACTGCCCCGAAAGCGGGGTCAGCGGCAGGCGGATCCCGCCCGGCATCAATCCCAGCTGCTGCACCGCCCATTTCACGGGTATCGGGTTGGCCTCGCAGAACAGGTGGCGATGCAGGCCGAGCAGCCGGTTGTTCAGCTCCACCGCCTCGCTGCCGGCACCGCGCAGTGCGGCTGCGCACATGTCATGCATCAGGCGCGGCGCCACGTTCGCGGTGACAGAGATGACGCCGTCGCCACCCAGCAGCATCAGCGCAATGCCCGTGGCGTCGTCACCGCTGTAGACGCGGAACGACTTGGGCCGGCGGCGCAGCAGGTCGCTGCCGCGCTCGAGGTTGCCCGTGGCATCCTTGATGCCGACGATGCCCGGCACCTCCGCCAGCCGCAGCGCGGTGTCGTTCGACATGTCGGCAACCGTGCGCCCCGGCACGTTGTAGAGGATCTGAGGGATGTCCACCGCCTCGGCGATGGCCCTGAAATGCCGGTAGAGGCCTTCCTGGGTCGGCTTGTTGTAGTACGGCACGACGGAGAGACTCATGTCGGCGCCCGCCGCCTTGGCGTACTGCGAGAGTTCGATCGCCTCGCGCGTGGAATTGGCCCCGGTGCCGGCGATCACCGGCACCCGTTTCGCCGCGTGGCGTACTGCAGTTTCAATCAGTTGCCGGTGTTCGTCAAAATCGACGGTCGGTGATTCGCCGGTGGTGCCCACGACCACGATGCCGTCGGTGCCTTCAGCGATGTGCCAGTCGATCAGCCGGCGGAATGCATCGAGGTCCAGCGCGCCGTCTTCCGCCATCGGCGTGACGATGGCCACCATGCTGCCGCGCACTCCTGTCAAGTCATTGATTTTCATCAGAAAAAAAGCCGCTCGTCGAATTATCCGGCTATTGTACCCGAAGGCCAAGGCACGGGATACCGGGTCGCGGTCGCCAGCGAACCGCACACTGTAAACACCTGCCCTCACCCGTCAGCAGGAAGGCCGGTTGCAACACGAATGTCCGGTGGCGGTTTGTCTTCATCCTGTCACATTTGGAACCTAGAGTTGCGCCACGGTTCAACAATTCTTGAAACATCAAAAAATAGAAGGAAAATCGGATGAGAGTAGGCATCAACGGTCTGGGCCGGATCGGTCGCCTGGCGCTACGAGCTGCAATGGGAGCCGCCGAACGCCCGGACGATGATCCGCGACGCGAAAATCGCCTGGATGTCGTCCACCTCAACGAGATCAAGGGCGGCGCCGCAGCAACTGCCCACCTGCTGGCATTCGACAGCGTGCAGGGAAAATGGCGCGCCGACATTGCCGCTGAAAACGAACAGGCCATCAGAATCAACGGGCGCAACCTCACTTTCAGTGCGCATCCGGCCGCGGCGGATATCCCGTGGGGCGATCTCGGTGTCGACCTGGTGCTGGAATGCACCGGGAAGTTCCTCTCGCCCGAGACACTGCAAGGCCATCTGCAGCGCGGCGCCAAGCGCGTGATCGTCGCAGCTCCGGTCAAGGTCGGCGGCGTGCTGAACATCGTGGTCGGCATCAACCATGAACGCTACGACCCGGCCAGGGACCGTATCGTCACCGCGGCATCCTGCACTACCAACTGCCTTGCGCCGGTGGTGAAAATCGTGCACGAGACCCTGGGCATCCGGCATGGCCAGATCACCACGATCCATGACCCCACCAATACCAACGTGGTGGTCGATGCCCCGCACAAGGACCTGCGCCGGGCCCGCAGCGCCATGCTGAGCCTGGCGCCCACGACCACCGGCAGCGCCACCGCAATCGCGCTGATCTATCCGGAACTGAAAGGCAAACTCAACGGCCATGCGGTACGCGCGCCGGTACTCAATGCCTCGCTCACCGACTGCGTGTTCGAACTGCAGCGCGCGACTTCTGTTGAAGAAGTCAACGCCCTGTTCGCCGCCGCCGCAAGCGGGCCGCTGGCCGGCATCCTGGGTTATGAAACGCGGCCGCTGGTCAGCGCCGATTATGCGCGTGACACCCGCAGCAGCATCGTCGATGCCCCTTCGACCATGGTCACCGACGGCACGCTGCTCAAGTTATACGCCTGGTACGACAATGAAATGGCTTATGCCTGCCGCATGATTGACCTGGCCTGCCACATGCAAAAAACCGGCATCTGAAATGCAGCACGCCGCTCGCAATTACGCCATCGTCACCGCCGCCTACTGGGGATTCACCCTCACCGATGGCGCCTTGCGCATGCTGGTGCTGCTGCACTTCTACCAGCTGGGTTACTCGCCGTTCACACTGGCATTTTTATTCCTGCTCTACGAGGCCGCCGGCGTCGTCGCCAACCTGGTCGGCGGCTGGCTGGCCACCCGATTCGGCATCGCAAAAATGCTGATGGTCGGACTGCTCACCCAGATCTTCGGATTCACCCTGCTCTCCCAGCTCAACCCGGAATGGACGGCAGCACTGTCGGTGGCCTGGGTCGTGGTGGCACAGGGCATCTGCGGCGTGGCCAAGGACTTGACCAAAACCGCCAGCAAGTCGGCAATCAAGGTGACCGCGGAACAGCTCAGGAACCAGGACGCCGGAACGCTGTTCAGGTGGGTGGCCTGGTTCACAGGCAGCAAAAACGCGATGAAAGGGGTCGGTTTTTTTCTGGGCGGCCTGATGCTGGAAACCCTGGGATTCCAGTGGGCGTTGTGGAGCATGGCCGGACTGCTGGGGCTGGTACTGCTGGGTGTAGTGCTTGCGCTGCCCCCGATGATGGGCAAAAGCAGGGCTTCGAAATCCGCAAGGGAACTGTTCGCAAAAAACCCGGAAATCAATGCCTTGGCCGCGGCGCGCATCGTGCTGTTCGGCGCGCGCGATGTCTGGTTCGTCGTGGGTGTGCCGGTCTATCTTTACTCGATCGGCTGGACATTCTCCATGGTCGGCGGCTTTCTCGCGGCCTGGACCATAGGCTACGGACTGGTGCAGGCTCTGGCGCCGCAGATGGTCCGCCGCAGCAGCGACGGATTGAGCCGCGAAGTTCCTGCGGCCCGCGCATGGTCCGCGGCATTGGCACTGATACCCGCAGCCCTGGCATACGCGGCGTATATCGAAATGCCGGGCCTGCACTGGGTGGTGGTCGGGGGCCTGGGTGTTTTCGGTTTTGTATTCGCGGTGAACTCATCCTTGCACAGCTACCTGGTGCTGGCTTATGCAGGGTCGGAGAAAGCCGCCGAGGATGTGGGCTTTTATTACGCGGCCAACGCCCTCGGCCGTTTCATGGGCACGCTGCTTTCAGGCCTGCTCTACCAGTGGGGCGGGCTGATGTATGCGCTGCTCGGTTCCGCGCTGATGCTGTTCACCTGCTGGCTGATCACCCTGCGTTTGCCTGAAGGAATGCTGAGTCCGGGAAAGGCCACGGCATGACCGGCGGCCTGGAAGTCGCAGGAGAAACCCGTGCCGTCAAAGCGCTGGCGGCGCTCGCACAGACATCGCGGCTGCGGGTATTCCGCCTGCTGGTGGGCACCGGAAACAACGGCCTGTATCCGAGCCAGATCTCCGATGCGTTGGGTATGCCGGCCAACGCGTTGTCTTTCCACCTGAAAGAACTGCACCGCTGCGGCCTGGTCACCCAGGAACGGGAAGGCCGTTTCCTGCGTTACCGCGCCGACCTGGCATCCATGCGGGAACTGATGGAATTCATGACTGCGCACTGTTGCCAGGGGGTGCCCTGCGGCGTGATGCCGATCATCGATTGCCGGACCGAAAACAAATCTGCGGATCACCGGGAAAGAAGCGAACGAGAGCCGCAACTTCATTCATCGACTTGATGCACAAGGCAAAAATACAAGGGGGAGAATCATGAATAAAAAAATATTCAATGTGCTGTTTCTCTGCACCGGCAACTCGGCACGCAGCATCATGGCCGAAGCCATACTCAACCAGGTCGGCAGGGGCCGCTTCGTCGCCTACAGCGCCGGCAGCCATCCGGCCGGGGCGGTGCATCCGTTGGCGATCGCCTACCTGGAACGCCACCGCATCAGCACCGCGAACCTGCGCAGCAAGGACTGGTCGGAGTTCGCCGGGCCCGGTGCACCGAAAATGGATTTCGTGTTTACCGTGTGCGACAAGGCGGCGGGCGAGGTTTGCCCGGTCTGGCCCGGCCAGCCGATGACGGCGCACTGGGGCGTGGACGATCCGGTTGCGGCCGAAGGCGATGAAGCGAAAAAAATGAAGGCCATCGGCGATGCCTACATGGTGCTGAACCGGCGTATCGGGATTTTCCTGAGCCTGCCACTGGAGAAACTGGACCGGCTGGCGCTCGCCAGGGAGCTTGCAGATATCGGAAAAATCACTGCCTGAAATCCAGCGACAGCAAACCGGTTGCCTGAAAAAACTCCGGGCATGGGATTCTTCGAGCGATATCTGAGCGCGTGGGTGGCGTTGGGGATGGTCGCCGGCGTGGCCCTGGGCCTGCTGATGCCTGCATTTTTCCATCTGATCGCAGGAATCGAATATGCGCACGTTAACCTGGTAGTGGCGGTATTCATCTGGGTAATGATTTACCCGATGATGATCCAGATCGACTGGAGTGCGATAAAACAGGTCGGGCGCAGGCCGCAGGGACTGATGCTGACGCTGGCCATCAACTGGCTGGTGAAGCCATTCACCATGGCGGCCCTCGCCGTGCTTTTTTTCGAATATCTGTTCGCGCCCTGGGTCGATCCGCAATCAGCAGGCGAATACATCGCCGGCATGATCCTGCTCGGCGTGGCGCCCTGCACGGCCATGGTTTTTGTATGGAGCCAGCTGGTCAGGGGGGACGCCAGTTACACCCTGGTACAAGTCTCGGTCAACGACCTGATCATGGTGGTGGCATTCGCGCCCATCGCGGGATTGCTACTGGGCCTGACCAATGTCACGGTACCGTGGGCCACGCTGCTGCTCTCGACCGTGCTTTACGTGCTGCTGCCGCTGGTGGCCGGCATGATCACCCGCAGCCTGCTGATCAAGCGTTCGCCCGGCGCCGTCGGCCATTTCATCGCCGGCATTCGTGCCTGGTCAATTTCGGGGCTGCTAGGCACAGTGGTGCTGTTGTTCGGTTTCCAGGCCGGCACCATCGTCAAGGAGCCATTCATCATCGGTCTGATCGCGGTGCCGCTGATACTGCAGACGTACGGCATATTCTTCATCGCCTGGTGGGTGGCACGAAAACTGAAACTGGACCACAAGGTCGCCGGACCCGCCTGCCTGATCGGCACCTCCAATTTTTTCGAACTCGCGGTCGCCGTGGCGATTTCCCTGTTCGGACTGAATTCCGGCGCGGCCCTGGCCACCGTCGTGGGTGTGCTGGTGGAAGTTCCGGTGATGCTGACGCTGGTGGCCATGGTCAATGCCTGGAGCCCGGACAAGACGCGGCCTCACCATCAGATCCGGCCGTGATGCAGGGCCGGACCGCCTCCGGCAGCCCAAAGACCGCTGCCCGACAACATAGATCCACTTTAAGTAGTTGATTTTATTTATATTAAATTAATTGTGACACTGTCATGCCACTGCAACATTCGAACAGTACAGTGCACTGGCCTTCTGGACTTACGGCATTAATCAACGACTTTTAATTTTCGAGGAAGACACGACAATGATCTCCATGAAGAAATTTGCAGTCGCCGCGGTTTCGGCACTGGCCATGGTGACGGCGGCTTCCGCCGCCGACATCACCGGCGCCGGCGCCACGTTCCCCTACCCGATTTACGCCAAGTGGGCCGAAGCCTATAAAAAGGCCACCAACGTCGGCCTTAATTACCAGTCTATCGGTTCTTCCGGCGGCATCCGCCAGATCCGCGCCAAGACGGTGACCTTTGGCGGGACCGACGCCCCCCTGAAAGCTGCCGATCTCGACAAGGATGGCCTGGTGCAGTTTCCCAGCGTGCTGGGCGGCGTGGTACCGGTGATCAATCTGGAAGGCTTCAAGCCCGGTGAGCTGAAAGTGACCGGCGAAGTACTGGCCGAGATGTTCATGGGCGGCATCTCGAAATGGAATGACCCCAAGCTCGCCGCTCTGAACCCGGGCAAAAAACTGCCGAACCAGTCCATCACCGTGGTACATCGCGCCGACGGCTCGGGCACGACGTTCATCTTCACCGACTACCTCAGTGAAGCCAGCGGCGCGTGGAAAGAAAAAGTCGGCAAGGGTGCTGCCGTCAAGTGGCCCGCACCGACCTCCGTCGGCGGCAAAGGCAACGAAGGTGTTGCCGCGAACGTGAACCGCGTCAAGGGTGCAATCGGCTATGTCGAATACGCCTACGCCAAGAAAAACAACATCCCGCACCTGCAACTGCGCAACCGCGACGGCAACTACGTGGATCCGTCCGACAAGACCTTCGCTGCGGCAGCAGCCGGCGCAAACTGGTTCAGCGTACCGGGCATGGGCATCTCGCTGGTCAACCAGAAAGGCGGCGAAGCCTGGCCGATCACCGGCGCGACGTTCATCCTGATGTACAAGAACCCGGCGGACAAGGCCAATGCCCGGGAAGCCCTGAAGTATTTCGACTGGGCCTTCAAGAATGGCGACCAGATGGCCCTGGAACTGGACTACGTTCCCCTGCCTGACGTGTTGACCAAGGCGATTGCCGACAAGGTCTGGACGCAGATCGCAACGAAGTAAGCCGCAATTGATGCAAGGAGTGCCCGCAAGGGCACTCCTTCATTGTTTTCAACCAACCGCGGTTCATTCCAGTTTCAACATCCGGAGCATTCATGAACACGACTTCCGCAAACAGCGGTATCCTTGACCAAGGACTCATGAATAAGACTCCCGCAGACAACAGCATGGCTGAACAATGGCGGCTCGACGTCGTCAGGAAACAGCGCATGCAGGATTTCCTGTTCCACAAGCTGACCCTGAGTTTTTCACTGATCGTGCTGGTCTCGCTGGTCGGGATCCTGATCTCACTGATGGTCGTGGCATGGCCCGCGTTCAAGAAATTCGGCATCGAATTCATCTGGCGCGTAGAGTGGGACATCATCAATGAGGAATTCGGCGCGGCGATCGCGATATTCGGCACTCTGGCCAGCGCGACCATCGCAGTATTGATCGCCGTCCCCCTGAGCTTCGGCATCGCCCTGTTCCTGACCGAAAACTGCCCGGTCTGGCTGCGGCGGCCGCTGGGCACCGCGATCGAACTGCTGGCCGC
>JBMTEY010000024.1:0-24483 GCA_049433545.1 Burkholderiales bacterium
CTCTTCGATGGGAATTGCAAACAGGTATTGGCACGCACGGTAAACCATTTCCCATCGATGACCGTTTCGTCGAGTCGGTCAACATCGCCAAATGGCAGGTCTGGCTGGCCTGCCTGTCCGATCTTGCAGTGCACGCCGGTATCCTGCTGCGCCGGCAGAGCGGGGCCCCTGCGCCGGCAGTGGCGCAACTGATGAATGAGGCTGTGGCCAGCATCCTGGCCGCCACTGGCGTTCCGGCGGATGCCGGCAGCCATTTTGTACCGGGCGCCGATCGTGTGCGCTCGCGGATACGGCTCTGCGAATGGGCCGTGACCGATGACGACGAAGCGGCATTTGCGCAGAGTCCGGCGGCGCTGGTGCAGTGGGCGCCGGTCACCGAGGAGTTGAAGGAGTTGGACGAGGAAATCGTGATCAATTCCGTGCGTTTTCGCTGGCACGAAGTGCGGCGCGAATTGCAGGGTGCCTTGCGGGGGGAAGAAGTGCTCGCCGGATCCGGTCTGGCGCGGGACGAGGGCGCGCTCAGCAAATGAGTTTCCGCCGGTGCGGTCACCGGCATGCACGTTCGCAAACTGCGCGGCGTTCTGCGACGTCAAGCTTGCTCTCCTCCGTTGCTTTGCTGGTGTATCGATCTGGTGCGCTGAATTGCGCCCGCACAGCGATCACCGGTTATGTTTGCAACAGGTTGATAGTAGTAAAAAAAACTTACAAAATCCTGATTCACGGCCCTACAATGGTGCGTCGGAATCGGCACGGAGTCGGCCGGCATTGTTTAAAAAAAATTCAATAAAACAATAGGTTACGTTGACTCAGGAGGTGCTGGCATGCGCATACTGATCAGTGAGGATGACGCGGCCCTGGCGGAGGCCCTGCGTTTCGCGCTGACACAGTCTGGTTTTGCCGTGGACTGGGTGGCCAACGGCCTGGCGGCGGACGAGGCGCTGAAAAACTCCGGTTTCGGGCTGTTGATCCTCGATCTGGGCCTGCCCAAGCTTGACGGCCTTGAGGTGCTGCGCCGCCTGCGCCGCCGCAACGATCCGCTGCCCGTGCTGATCCTCTCGGGCCGCGAACAGCCCGAGGAAAAGGTCGAGGGTCTCGATCTGGGTGCCGATGATTACATCGTGAAACCGTTCAGCCTTAGCGAACTGCAGGCGCGCGTGCGCGCATTGCTGCGGCGCGGCCACGGCACAGCCGCGCCGGTGCTCAGTTACGGCGAACTCAGTTTTGATCCGGTGGGGCGCACCGCCAGCGTCGGCGGCAGTCCGCTGGCCCTGTCAGTGCACGAGATCAGCGTTCTTGAAGTGCTGATGCGGCGCTTTGGCCGGGTGGTCAGCAAGGAACAGCTGGTCGAGCAGGTCTACACCTACGACCAGGAAGTCAGCCACAACGCAATCGAGGTCTACGTGCACCGGCTGCGCAAGAAAATCGGCGATACCGGACTGCTGGTGCGCACGCTCTACGGCCGCGGCTACGCACTGGACTACGCAGAACACTGAGTTTGCCGGTGGCTGGTCAGGACGCCGGCCGGGTGTTGCCGAAAATCAGCCTGCGCACGGTATCCATCAGTTCGCGCGTCGAAAAAGGCTTGGTCAGGTAGGCGTCGGCACCCAGGCTCAGGCCGCGAGCCACTTCGCTTTCGCGGCCGCGCGCGGTCAGCAGCATGATGCGGGTTTTCTCCAGCGCGGGATTGGCGCGCATCATGCGACAGAGTTCAAAACCGTCGACCAGCGGCAGCATCACATCGAGCAGCACCATGTCCGGGATCCGCTGCGCGAGCATCTGCAGTGCCGCCGCGCCGTCCCTGGCGCAGGACACTTCGTAACCTTCCTTGCGCAGCAGGAACTCCAGCGACAGGGAAATGCTTTCCTCGTCTTCGACGATCAGGACGCTGGAGGTCATGGGCGTCAGGCGGCGAGCATCGCCGGACGGCTTTGCTGCAGCGGCAGGGTGAAGGAAAACCTGGAGCCCGATCCGGGCGCGCTTTCAACCCACAGCCTGCCGCCGAAATGTTCAATGATTTCCCGCGAGATTGCCAGGCCGAGGCCGCTGCCCTTGGGTTTTCCGGCGGGCGTATCGCTGACCTGGCGGAATTTCTCGAAGATCACTGCCTGGTCGGCGGGGCTGATGCCGATGCCGTTGTCGCTGACGTCGATCTGCAGCGCATCGGGCAGTTCGCTCAGCGTCATGCTGACGCGACTGTCGGGCTTGTCGCAGAAATTGGCGGCATTGGACAGCAGGTTGAGCACGACCTGCATCACGCGGTCGCGGTCGGCGATGACCTGCGGCGCGTCCTCGGGCAGGCGCAGTTCGAGGGCGATGCTGCGCTCCTTGTAGATCTGGCTCAGTGCCGTGGCGGCCTCCTCGATGACCTCGCGCATGTCGATTTCGCTGGGGTGCCAGTCGGCGGCGCCGGACTCGAGCTTGGCGAGGTCGAGGACCTGGTTGATCAGGCGGGTCAGGCGCTCGGATTCGCGGGTGATGATGCCGAGGAATTTGCCGCGCTGCGCCTCATCGAGCTGCGGATTGTCGCTGAGGATTTCGGAGAAGGCGCGGATCGAAGTCAGCGGCGTGCGCAGTTCGTGGGTCACGGTGGAAATGAAATCGTCCTTCAGCCGGTCGAGCTCCTGAAGGCGCTGGTTGGCTTCACGCAGTTCGTCGGTGGCGGCCTGCAGTTCGCGGGATTTCTGCTCGAGCTGGCGGCTGTAGGCCAGCGCCTGCGAGGCTTCGTCGATGATGGCCATCACTTCATCGAGCGCCAGCGGCTCCTCATCGACCACCGAGGCCACCATGTCGCGCGCCGATGCGCTGCCGATGGCGCCGGCAATCTGCGATTCCACGTAATGCACCAGCACTGCATTGGCGGTGAGTTTTTCGACGTGCGTAACGCCCTGGCTGCGGGCGTAGGCGGCAAATGCCTCGTGTGCGCGTTCCGGACCGATGAAGCGGCCGAGCAGGGTTTGCAGGTCGATCACCGTGGCGCTGCCGCGCCAGAACCGGGATCCGCTGCCGGCGGCGACGTGGCGCAGCACGTTGACGAACAGGTTGGCCTGGCTGTGTTCAATGGCGGTGGGGCGGCGCCACAGCGATACGGACACGTAGAGGCCGATGTTGGCGATCATGCTCCAGAACAGGCAATGGCTGATGTCGTCGAGGTCCTGCAGGCCGAACAGCTGCTGCGGCTTGAGCAGGTCGATGCCGAAGATGCCATCGGTGAGGAAGGTGATCGGCAGCCAGCCGGATTTGGCGAACGACGGCAGCAGCAGCGTGTAGAGCCAGACCAGGAAGCCGGCGGAGAGTCCGCACAGCGCCCCCAGGCGCGTGCCGCCCTTCCAGTAGAGGCCGCCGAGCATCGCCGGCGCGAACTGCGCCACTGCGGTGAAGGAGATCAGGCCTATGGAGACCAGCGCGTAGGCTTCGCCGGCCAGGTAGAAAAAGCCGTAGCCCAGTCCCAGCACGACGATGATCGCGCCGCGGCGGATGCCGAGGAGCAGGCCCGACAGGTCGCGGCGTTCGGTGAGCCGCAGGTATTTCCAGCGCAGCAGGATTGGCATCACCAGGTCGTTGCAGACCATGGTCGACAGCGCGATGGTTTCGACGATGACCATGCCGGTTGCCGCCGACAGCCCGCCGATGAAGGCGAGCAGGGCGAGCCAGGTCGCGTGCTCCGCCATCGGCAGCGTCAGCACGAAGGTGTCGGCGTCGACGGTGCCGACGGGGAAATGCATCAGCCCGCCGAGCGCGATGGGCAGCACGAAAATGTTGATGGCGAACAGGTACAGCGGAAACAGCCAGACCGCCTTGTTGAGATGGCGTTCATCGACGTTTTCCACCACGACCACCTGGAATTGCCGCGGCAGCAGGATGATGGCGAGCATGGACAGCACGGTCAGGGAAGCCCAGTTGGCATAACTTCCGGCCGCGCCGGCCTGGGTCAGCAGTGCCCTCAATTCGGGTGTGGCGGCCGCCTTGCGGAACACGTCGGCAAATCCGTCGAACATGCCATAGGTCACGAAGCAGCCGACGGCGATGAAAGCCACCAGCTTGACCACGGACTCGAAGGCGACCGCGGCGACCAGCCCTTCGTGGCGCTCGGTGGCGTCCAGGTGGCGGGTGCCGAAGAGGATGGTGAACGCGGCCAGCAGCATCGCGATGTAAAACGTGTTGTCGTGGAGGAAGGGCAGATCGTTGAGCGCCCCGAAGGTCAGCACTTCGACGGGGTACTGCAGGACGATGGAGAAGCTCGCGGATATCGCCTTCAGCTGCAGCGCGATGTAGGGCACGATGCCGAGCACGGCGATGATGGTGACCAAGCCTCCGAGCAGGTGGCTTTTGCCGTAGCGCGAAGCGATGAAGTCCGCGATCGAGGTGATGCGGTGCGCCTTGCTGATGCGGATCAGCTTCAGCAGCACGTACCACCACAACGCGGCCATCAGCGTCGGTCCGAGGTAGATCGGCAGGAAGCCGACCCCGCTGGTGGCGGCGCGGCCGACGCTGCCGTAAAACGTCCACGAGGTGCAGTAGACCGCCAGCGACAGCGTGTAGATGTAGGGATTGGCGATGATGCTGCGCCCGGCATCGGCGCGTTTGTCCCCGTAATAGGCGATCGCGAACAGCAGGCCGACGTAACCGAAGGACAACGCGACGATCAGCGCCCCGGTGATCATGGTGTCAACTGTCCGTGCGTTCGATGATCAGAGCCATCAGGCCGATCAGCACCGCCCATGCCGCGAACAGGTAGAGGTAGAGCACGGGTATGCCCAGCAGCTGGTCGCCGCGGGCGAACAGCGACAGAACGGGATAATTGAACAGCAGCCCACCCAGCAGGAACAGCGCCACCAGGCGTTGTCCCTTAAGTGCAGGCTTGATCATGGCTGCTGTCGTGCAGGACGCCGCGGCTCATTCCTGCGCGATGCCGGGGTTATTTAGGTGCCTGCTTCAGCTGGTCGAGGATCGCCGGATTCTCAAGGGTGGATACGTCCTGTGCGATGTCCTCGCCCTTGGCGATCGAGCGCAGCAGGCGGCGCATGATCTTGCCGGAGCGGGTCTTCGGGAGGTTGTCGCCGAAGCGGATGTCACGGGGCTTGGCGATGGGGCCGATTTCCTTGCCTACCCAGTCCTGCAGTTCCTTGATGATTTTTTTCGCGGCCTCACCTTCGGGGCGCGCCTGTTTCAGTACCACGAAGGCGACCACGGCTTCGCCGGTAAGGTCATCGGGCCTTCCAACCACGGCGGCTTCGGCCACCAGGCCGGTATTGGCGACCAGCGCCGATTCGATTTCCATGGTGCCCAGGCGGTGGCCGGAGACGTTCAGCACGTCGTCGATCCGTCCCATGATGCGGATGTAGCCGTCCTCGTCGTAGGTCGCGCCGTCGCCGGCGAGGTAGTACTTGCCGTGAAAATCCTCGGGGAAGTAGGTTTTCTTGAAGCGCTCGGGGTCGCCCCAGATGGTGCGCAGCATCGACGGCCAGGGTTTCTTGATGACCAGGATGCCGCCTTTGCCCTTGCCGACCGACTGGCCGGTTTCATCGACGATGTCGGCCATCACGCCGGGCAGCGGCAGCGTCGCCGATCCGGGTTTGGTCGGCGTGGCGCCGGGCAGCGGGGTGATCATGTGGCCGCCGGTCTCGGTCTGCCACCAGGTGTCGACGATCGGGCAGCGGCCGCCGCCGACGGTTTCGTGGTACCACATCCAGGCTTCGGGGTTTATCGGTTCGCCGACCGTGCCGAGGATGCGCAGGCTGGAGAGGTCGTATTTTTTCGGCAGGTCGGCGCCGGCCTTGATCAGTGAACGGATGGCGGTTGGTGCGGTGTAGAACACCGTGACCTTGTGGTCCTGGATCATTTTCCAGAAACGTCCGGCGTCAGGGTAGGTTGGAACACCCTCGAACACCACTTCGGTGCCGCCGCAGGCGAGCGGGCCGTAACAGACATAGGAATGCCCGGTGACCCAGCCCACGTCTGCCGTGCACCAGAATATGTCCGTAGGCTTGTGGTCAAAGGTCCATTTCATGGTGAGGATGCACCACAGCAGGTAGCCGCCGGTGGAATGCTGGATGCCCTTGGGCTTGCCGGTGGAGCCGGAGGTGTAGAGGATGAACAGCGGATGTTCGGCGTCCACCCATTCCGGCTCACAGGTTTCGGGCTGGTCCTTGACGAGGTCGTGCAGCCAGACGTCGGTTTTGGCGTTCCAGTTGACCTTGCCGCCGGTGCGTTTGTAGACCACCACCGATTTGATCGAATCACAGCCACCCAGCGCGATGCCGTCGTCGACAGCGGCCTTCAGCGGTATGGCTTTGCCGCCGCGCATCTGTTCGTCGGCGGTCAGCACGGCCACCGCGCCGGCGTCGATGATGCGTTCCTGCAGGCTTTTTGCGGAGAAGCCTCCGAACACCACGGAGTGGATGGCGCCGATGCGCGCGCAGGACTGCATGGCGACGATGGCTTCGATCGACATCGGCATGTAGATGATGACGCGGTCGCCCTTCTTGATGCCGCGCGACTTCAGGCCGTTGGACATGGCGCAGGTGCGGAGATAAAGCTCCTTGTAGCTGGCACGGGTGATCTTTCCGTCGTCGGCCTCGAAAATGACGGCGGTCTTGTCGGGTTGGGTCTGCAGGTGGCGGTCCAGGCAGTTGTACGATGCGTTGAGCGTGCCGTCGGCAAACCAGCGGAAAAACGGGGGCTTGCCGTCGTCGAGGGTCTGTGTGAACGGCTTTTTCCACAGCAGGTGCTCGCGCGCCAGGCCGGCCCAGAACCCCGTGTAGTCCTTTTCCGCGGCGGCGTACAGGGCGCGGTAAGCATCCATGCCGGAGATGTTGGCTTGTTTCGCGAGCTCGGGGTTCGGCGGGAAAATGCGGTTCTCGTGGAGAACGGATTCGATGGTGCCTGCTGCAGGGGTGGACATGTGACTCCTCCGGTACCTGGTATTGGTATTGTTCCGAATCGTTCCGAATCGGGTTGCTGTCTGCGCGGTCTGGCGCCGGCATCATCGCGCCGGGCATCCGCCATGTCGGCCATATAAAATCATTATCGTTGGCGCTTGTAAAGCCGCTGTGCACGGATCAGCGTGGCAAAAGATCGCTTTCAAGTGCATACTGACGACTTTCTTACGGCGGGCCTCCCCGCATCGCATGGTAGTGAACCTGGTCAGGTCCGGAAGGAAGCAGCCACAGCTATTCTCTGCGAGTGCCGGGGGTTAGGCTCGCCACCCCAATTCTGAACAGGGCGGACGACGGGGGTCGTCCGGCAACAGGCAGTGCCTACAACAAGAAGAATCCTGCGCCTGGTCACCGGCGCAGCCATATTGGCTTGCTTTGCGCTGCCGGCATCCGCCATCGACGGGCTGGCCTACGAGGCGGGACAGGCGTCGCGGACCGGGATGGCGCGGGTCGCCGCACAATGGTCCTGGCCGCAGCGCTGGTTCGCCGGCGCAACCTGGCATCTGGGCGGCTACTGGGACGTGTCCGCCGCGCAATGGCGCCGTGAAACACTGCCCGGAGAACGCGCCCGGCTCACCGAAATCGGGCTGACACCGGTGTTCCGGCTGCAGCGCAACGACTTTCACGGCCTGTATCTGGAAGGCGGGATCGGCGCGCACCTGATTTCATCGACCGCACTGGGCAACAAGCGCTTCGGCACTGCCTTCCAGTTCGGCGACCATCTGGGTTTCGGTTACCGCTTCGGTGCCGGGGGCGCGGCCGATATCGGCTATCGCTACCAGCATCTGTCGAACGCCGACATCAAGTTGCCGAACAACGGTATCGATTTCCACCAGATCCGCCTGCAATACTGGTTCCGCTGACGGTGCTTAAGCGTCGTGCAGTGCGGTGTGCCCATTGCGGCTAAAATAGCGGCATTCACCTGAACAGATCCGCCGATACACCGTGACCCAGGTCCTCGCCCGCAAGTGGCGCCCGCGCAGTTTTGCCGAACTCGTCGGCCAGGAGCACGTGGTGCGCGCACTGACCAATGCCTTGCGCCAGCAGCGCCTGCATCACGCCTATCTGTTCACCGGCACACGCGGCGTGGGCAAGACGACGCTGGCACGCATCCTGGCCAAGGCGCTGAACTGCGAGACCGGCGTCACCGACACGCCCTGCGGCAAGTGCGGAGCCTGCACCGAGATCGACTCCGGCCGTTTTGTCGACCTGATCGAACTCGATGCCGCGTCGAACACGCAGGTCGACAACATGCGTGAACTGCTCGACAACGCCCTCTACGCGCCGACCAGCGGGCGTTACAAGGTATACATCATCGACGAAGTGCACATGCTGTCGCGCTCGGCGTTCAATGCCATGCTGAAAACCCTGGAAGAACCCCCGGGGCACGTCAAATTCATCCTCGCCACCACGGATCCGCAGAAAATCCCGGTCACCGTGCTGTCGCGCTGCCTGCAATTCGGGTTGAAGCAGATACCGCCCCAGCAGATCGGAGGTCGCCTCGACGCGGTGCTCGCCGCAGAGAACGTGACCGCTGACGCCGCATCGGTAGGGCTGCTGGCGCGTGCCGCGGAAGGCAGCATGCGCGACGCGCTGAGCCTTCTCGACCAGGCGATTGCCCATGGCGGCGGCAAACTCGAGGAGGCCTCCACGCGCGAGATGCTGGGCGCCGTCGACCAGACTTATCTGCATGCGATCCTCAAGGCGCTGTCCGCGCAGGACGGCGCTGCGTTGGTCGCCGAGGCGGCACGCATGGCGGAACGCAGCCTCTCCTTTGAAACCGCGCTGCAGGAGCTGGCGACGCTGCTGCATCGCGTGGCGCTGGCGCAGATTGTCCCCGGAAGCATTGCCGCAGACGACCCGGATGCGGCGGCAATCCATGAACTCGCGCGGATTTTTGGCGCCGATGAACTGCAGCTCCACTACCAGATCGCCGTGCAGGGACGCGCTGAAATCGGCCTTGCACCTGATGAACATTCCGGTTTCATGATGACGCTGCTGCGCATGCTGGCGTTTGCTCCGGGCGCCGCGGCAGCTCCGGCCGCGGCACTGGCACCGTCCGCTGCCACATCCGGTTTACCGCCAGCCCGGGCAACCACGGCTGCCGCAGCGGCCGATCCCTCGGCGTGGGCGGAACTGGTCGGACAGCTGGGACTCAGCGCTATGGCCAACCAGCTGGCCTTGCGCTGCGAAATGGTGTCGCGTACCGCCGATCTGATCGAACTGCGGATTTCACAGGCCGATGAGCGCATGTTCGACAAGCCCTATCGCGACAAGCTGACCGCGGCGCTGCGCCAGTTGCTGGGCGCAAAACTGCGGGTGGCGTTTGTCGCCGGGGAAGTGGCCGGCGTTTCACCCAAGGCGGTCACCGACCGCAAACTCGAGGAGCGGCAGGCCGAGGCGGTTGCGGAGATCCGCCGGGATCCGTTCGTCCGCGAACTGATCGAGGATTTTGACGGCTCGCTCGAAGACACATCCATCAAACCGAAATGACAGCGGAAAACCAGCAGAGGGCATCATGATGAAAGGTCAGCTCGCAGGACTGATGAAACAGGCGCAGCAGATGCAGGACAACATGCGCAGGATGCAGGAGCAGCTTGCGCAGATCGAGGTCGAAGGGCAGGCCGGTGCGGGCGCGGTCAAGGTGGTGATGACCTGCAGGCACGAGGTCAAGCGGGTGATGATAGATCCGGCCGCGACCGGTGATGACCGGGAAATGCTGGAGGACCTGCTGGTTGCCGCGGTCAACGATGCGCTGCGCAAGGTCGAAACCACCAGCCAGGAGAAAATGGCCGGGGTTACCGCGGGTCTGCCGCTGCCGCCGGGCATGAAGCTGCCATTCTGATTTATTCATAAAAACAAAAAGTTGAGTAAGTGAAGCCACCATCGTCGCTGCAGGCCCTGATCGAGGCGCTGCGTTGCCTGCCGGGCGTGGGTCCGCGTTCGGCGCAGCGCATGGCGTTTCACCTGATGCAGCGCGACCGGCCGGGGGCGCAGCGCCTGGCCACCGCGATGGGCGTCGCACTCGAGCGCGTGCGTCATTGCGACCGCTGCAACAATTTTTCCGAGGAGCCGGTGTGCCAGTTGTGCCTGTCGCCGCGGCGCAACGGCCGGCTGTTATGCGTGGTCGAAACGCCGGGCGACCTGCTGATGATGGAGCAGGCGCAATGTTACGACGGCCTGTACTTCGTGCTGATGGGGGCGTTGTCGCCGCTGGACGGCGTCGGGCCGAAAGACATCCACCTCGAGCGCTTGTTGCAGCGTGCTGCTGACGGCGTGGTGCAGGAAGTGGTGCTGGCCACCAATTTCACGGTGGAGGGTGAAGCCACGGCGCATTATTCCGGCGAGTTGCTGCGTGCCAAGGGCGTCAAGGTCACGCGTATTGCGCGCGGCCTGCCGGTGGGCGGTGAACTCGAACATGTCGACAGCGGCACGCTGGCGCAGGCGGTGCAGGAGCGGCGGGCGGTTTAACTTCTCGTTGTGATGAAACTGGCAGGGAATTCCGCTCAGCAGCTCGGCGCGCAGGAAAAGATTTTCGCTGTCTGCGCGTGGGCTGCGGGGCCCGACGTCGTCTGCGCCTGGAAAGAGATTCCCAGATGATCTCCCAGGGGCCCCATGAATAATCCAGTCTTGCCCAGCACCGCCGGCGTGCTGGTCAGGCAGGTAGAGCCACTGCAGGTCCCGGTAGTAACCTGATCGATGAATGCGCCTTTTCCGGCCGCGATCTGGATCGGGGTCGTGCCGCCCGCGAACGACCAGGTATCCGACGCGAAGCTGAAACTGCTGGCGCCAAAAACGGCCGTTTGCCCCGTGAAATTGATGCTCAAGGTTGTGCTGAAGGTTCCACTCTGGCCCAATTGGTTCGTCGGTGTTGTTCCCGCCACCATGGACATAGCAAAGGTACCGGTCTTGCCGGCAACGACTTCGGGCGGCGTCAGCGGACCATAGAGGTAATGAAACTGGTTATTGGTGGTGATGGTCGTGGTGGTGTTATCAACGAAGGTGCCGCCGGACCATCGCCCCCAGTGGGCGTTGAGCGAATTGGGCGCCGTTTCATCAATCACACTCCCTGACACCGTGCTGGCAGTTGTGGTGCTGGAGCCGCCATTCGATTCCGCATCGGAACCCGGCAGAACCGACAGTCCGATCAGTTTCTGCGAAGTTGCGAGTGATGCGCTGGCGCCGGCCGGATCCGTAATCAGATTGGCTGGAGCAAGAAATGCACCCCCATCACTGGGGTCAGATAAATTAAGCGGATCGAAAAACGATCCGACGATCGCTATGGTCGGTGTGGATGTGGTTGACACCACCATAGGCGTGCCTTGCGGCCCCAGGTCCTGCGTCGCCACAAACTGCAGTTGCGGCAGGGCTTCGGGAGTGCTGCTTGGACGGCTTTCAGATGCGGCCCCACCGTTCGTGGCCTGCTCTGTTCCAGAGCTTCCCGACGCGCCGCCCTTGGCGCCGCCTTGCTTGCGGCTTTCCAGTTTGTTGGATACAAAATCCGGCGCAACCAGCAGAGGTTCAACAATGCTTTTGGCGTCGGCAACGTAGAAGTTTTCGTTGATGCCGAAGGATTTCTGGTCACGCTCGTTGGATACATCGATGCTGTTGGTGCCATGCGAGATGCCGTGGGTCCGACCATAAAGGCCATCCCTGGCCAGCGTGCCGTCGCTGTTGCGGCAATCGCCCTGACACAGGGTCGCCGCGTAGTCGGTGCCGCGGATGCCGATCGTCGCCACCGTCGTGCTCAGCCTGTAGTTGGCGCGGTTGGCGCGGCCGACCAGTCCGGTCACCGTGCGCAGCCCTCCCTTGAGCAGGCTGAGAAAGCCGCGCTCACTGCCGTCTTCCTTGCCGGAAAAGCGGAACTCATCGATCCGCAGTTCGCTGCGTTCCTTCAGGGAGACGATGCTTTCATCGATGAAACGCACCTGCAGGTTGCTCGCGGCCCCTGTGCGTAGCAGATCCCTGTCCTGAACCATCGTGCCGAAGGCGAGCCTGACGGTTTGATTGCCGCGGATCGCGACGGCGTCGCCCGCAGCAAGCAGAACCCGGCCGACGTCGGCGGCCTGGACAGTGGCAGAGAATCCCAGCGCGGCAATAAGCGCAAGGCGGGGCAAAAGATGTTTCATGGTATTCCCCTTATCTGAAATCGTAGCGCAGCTTGAACGTCAGCATGTCCCGACGATAGGCGTAGAGCTCCAGGTTCGAGTCATTTTTCGACAGCAGCAACTCGGCGCGAAGGCTCAGGTCCCGGGTATAGGCGTAGCTGGCGACGGCATCAGCGGCGTAATAATTGTCGCTGCGGGTGGTCCCCAGAAGCGCGTCCGGCCCGCTGTAACGGCTTTTTTGATAAGTGCCGCCAACGGAGAGCGCCCACTTGGGAATCGGGGTGATGGCGAGTGCAGCCCGTCCGCCGTAGATTTCGCGACCAAGATCCGGCCGGCCTTCGGTATTGTGCTCTTTCCCGGTGTTGATGCTGAGCGTCAGTAAGGGTTGCCATGCTGCGATGAACGCTTTGCGGTAACCGATCCCTGCGGCATGAAACTCGGCATCGCGGACCCTGTTGTTGCCGGTGTAATCGAATTGCGCCGTCTGCACGAACGGGCTGATGGTCTGCAATTCGTCGATTTGATGAAGCCATTCCCCGGACAGGCTGCTGACGGTCCGGAAACGGTTGTAATCGACGGTGACCTCCGCGCGTGAAGCGGTGAGGCGATAGAAATTCTTATCCTTGAAATACGAGATGCCGCCGTTCGCGGCGATATTGCCTTGGTCAAACTGCTGGGCATCGCCCGAACTGTTGAATTTGCCGTCTATCTGGCCACCGGCGAATACGGCCAGACCCGGGGAAACAGGATGCGAGATCTGGCCACCGACGGCCAGCCAGCTGAAGTTGGATTTGGTCTTGACGCCGGTCTGGCCGATCAGGACGTTGCCGAAAACCGGAAGATTGATATTGGCGCTGCCGACACCGCCGTTGACGTTGCTGTCGTAACCGAATCCGGCCTCCACAAACAGGCCAGTGGTCGTGCGATAAGTACTTTCGCGGGAGCGCAGTGCGTCCAGGAAACGCTCGATATTGGCAACAACCGGCGCGGGCGGCTTGGCCGTCAGGACGGCATTGAATTCCTCCCGGGCACGCAGGTCATCGCCCATCACGAAGTAGCCGCGCGCAAGCTCCAGCCTGGCATTGACGTTATTCGGGAAATTTATGACGTAACGTTCCAGCGCCAGCACGCCTTCACCGGCATGACCGCTGTCGATGGCCGCCACGCCAAAGTAGAAATCGAACTGTGGATTGCCGAGCTGATCAGGGTGGTTCTTGCCGAGCGCATAAGCTGCGGCGGCATTGCCTTTATCGAGCAAGGCTTTGACTTCGTCAGCGGGTGCGGCAAACGATGGACCGGTGGACATCAGGGCTACCAACAGCCAGATGCTGATTGCAAACTTACCCCGTAATTTCATTTTTATTCTCCCTTCCCGGCCCCAAGTCTTCAGGGCAGGGGGCGGCAAAATTGCATGCTCTGTATACTATGAAGTCGTGCAATCAGCATACACCGAAACATGAAATCAACAAGACCGGCACGCGAGTTGCCGCAAAAACCGCAGAAGGTCCAGCCCGGGCCGGAGCGTAGCGGTTCATGAAACCCGGAGCCCGGAAAAATCGCAGTCCGTTTCGCGATCCCCAGCCCAGGGCTGCGACGCGTGGCAGGGAGCAGGGGCCTGTTACGGAAGTAAAGGTCGAATCAACAGCGCATCCACCGGCGGAAATGCGCGGTGAAAAGCTGCACAAGATACTCGCGCAGGCCGGCCTGGGGTCGCGGCGCGCGATGGAAGAACGCATCCGCAGCGGCGAGATCACGGTCAACGGCAAGGTCGCCACCATAGGCGATCGCGTCACCGCGGAAGACCGCATCAAGGCCGGGGATCGCATCGTGCGCTGGCCGGCCGCCGGCCAGCTTCCCCGCGTGCTGCTGTACCACAAACCGGAGGGGGAAATCGTCAGCAACGACGATCCCCAGGGCCGGCCCACGGTATTCGCCAGTCTGCCGCCGGCCCGCAGCGCCAAGTGGCTGGCCATCGGACGCCTGGATTTCAATACCAGCGGCCTGCTGATATTCACGACCTCCGGTGACCTGGCCAACCGCATGATGCATCCGCGGTTCGAGGTCGAGCGCGAGTACGCGGTGCGCGTGCTGGGTGACGCCACCCCGGCCAAACTGGATGCGATGCGCAAGGGCGTGCAGCTGGTGGACGGCATCGCACGTTTCGAGTTCCTCGAGGAGGAAGGCGGCGAGGGCGCCAACCGCTGGCTCAGGGTGCTGCTGAAGGAAGGGCGCAACCGCGTGGTGCGCAGACTGTTTGAATCACAGGGGCTGACCGTGAGCCGGCTGATGCGCGTGCGCTTCGGGATGGTGACATTGCCGCCGCGCCTGAAGCGCGGCCAGTTCATCGAACTCGTGGCCGCCGACGTGGAACAGCTGATTTCCTGGGCAGCGACGCCGGGCCAGGCAGTGCCGTCATGGATTCCTTCTGCAGCAGAGCAACACAGTCGTCCCCGCCGCTCGTCTCCGCCCAGATAAAGGGCAACCCCGGAAAAGCCCGTTCCACCCGCGGCCGGTTGTGTCCGACTTCGAGGACCAGCCAGCCGCCGGGATTCAGATGCGCAGCGGCTTCCCCCAGTATCCGCCGCACCAGGTCCAGCCCGTCGGCGCCCCCGTGCAGGGCCAGCACCGGTTCATGGCGGTATTCGGCGGGGAGGGTGCGCATCACCGGCGCACGCACGTAGGGCGGATTGCTCAGGATGAGGTCGTAAAGTTTTCCAACGAGGGCGGTGAACACGTCGGAGCGGATGATTTTTACGCGCCGTCCCAGGCGGTGATCACGCACGTTGCGCCGCGCGACTTCGAGTGCGGCTGCGGAAACATCCGCGGCATCGACCTGTGATCCGGCAAAAACATGTGCCGCCACGATGGCGAGGCAGCCCGAACCGGTACACAGGTCCAGGATGCGGCGTGGCGTGCGCCGCGGCGCCAGCCACGGTCGCAGACGTACGCCCAGCAGTTCGGCGATGTAGGAACGCGGCACGATGACCCGTTCGTCGACGTAAAAGCGGTATTCGCCGAGCCAGGCCTCGCGCGTCAGGTAGGCGGCAGGGATGCGCCGGGAGATGCGGCGTGCAAACAGATCCTGCGCGCGCCTGACGGTGCTTGCCGGCAGCGGCCGGTCGAGATAGGCGGCGAGCTGTTCGAACGGGCAGCGCAGCGCATGCACCATCAGCCAAGCCGCCTCGTCATCCGCGTTCAGCGTGCCATGCCCATAGGCGAGGCGCGCATTGCGGAAACGCCGGGCGGCGGCGGCTATCAGCTTGCGGGGGGTAGCCGGAGGGATGATTCCGGTAGCCGGGGGCGACACTTAAATATTAATTAAAACAGATACTTATAAATATTTATTAACCCAGAGCATCAAGATTGAGCTTGATGCTGGACAGGTCGTCGCCGGCGCCGCTGGTGGTTCTGCCATTGCCGGATGAGGGCGGGGCCTTCGCCGCACCATCACCTTTGGGCGCGTTGCTGATCAGGTTGTGCAGATTGCTCGGCGAGTCGGCGCGGGCCCGCGCCTCTTCCATGGTGATGCGTCCCGCCCTGTAGAGTTCGAACAGGGCCTGTTCGAAGGTTTTCGAGCCCGGCGACAGGCTTTGCTCCATCGCGTCCTTGATCTGGTTGATTTCGCCGGCCTTGATCAGTTCCTGGATGTGTTTGGTGTTGAGCATGACCTCCACGGCTGCGACGCGTTTGCCGTCGGTGGATTTGACCAGCCGCTGCGAGATCACGCAGCGCAGCGCGATCGACAGGTCGGCCTGAAGGCTCTCGCGCGCTTCGCGCGGGAAAAAGCCGATGATGCGGTTCAGCGCGTTATAGCTGTTGTTGGCGTGCAGAGTGGACATGCAAAGGTGGCCGGTCTGCGCGAACAGCAGCGAGCTCTGCAGGGTTTCACGATCGCGGATCTCGCCGACCATCAGCAGGTCGGGGGCCTCGCGCATCGCGCTGATCAGCGCGTTTTCGTAGGTGTGGGTATCGACACGGACTTCACGCTGGTTGACGATGGATTTCTTGTGCTTGAAGATGAATTCGACCGGATCCTCGATGGTGAGGATGTGGCCGGTCTTGGTGGCGTTGCGGTAATCAATCATCGACGCCATGGTGGTCGACTTGCCCGATCCGGTGGAGCCGACGATCAGGATCAGCCCCAGCTTTTCCATGATGACTTCTTTCAGCACATCGGGCAGCCCCAGCGATTCAAATGCCGGCACATCGGGCTTGACGAAGCGGATCACCATGGCAACGGTGTTCTTCTGGCGGAAGATGTTGATGCGGAAATTGCCCAGATCGCCGCCGCTCTGCGCAAAGTTCATCTCGTGCTTGGTCTCGAATTCCTTGATCTGCGTCTCTGTCATCAGCTCGTAGCAGATTTTCTTGACCTGCTCGGGGTCGAGGGACTGGCTGTTGATCGGCATCACCGTGCCGTTGATCTTGATCTGGATCGGTGCCCCGGACGTGAAGAACATGTCCGAAGCCTGCTTGTCGGCCATCAGTTTGAACAGCGGTGTGACAAACATGGCGGAATCCCTTTATGTCTTATGCCTGCAGGACGGCGCAGCGCATCTTGCCTTCATTCTGTCAACTATAGCCGGTATTGCAAAGCACCTGTCAGTCGTCGCTGCGCAGCAGGTCGTTGATGCTGGTTTTTGCACGGGTTTTCGCATCGACCTGCTTGACGATGACCGCGCAATAGAGGCTGCATTTGCCGTCGGGCGAGGGCAGCGAACCCGACACCACCACCGAGCCGGCAGGAACGCGGCCGTAGAGGACCTTCCCCGATTCACGGTGATAGATTTTCGTGCTTTGCCCGATGAAGACCCCCATCGAAATCACCGAACCTTCCTCCACAACCACGCCCTCGACGATTTCCGAGCGCGCGCCGATGAAGCAGTTGTCCTCGATGATGGTCGGATTGGCCTGCAGCGGTTCCAGCACGCCGCCGATGCCGACGCCGCCCGAAAGGTGGACGTTTTTGCCGATCTGCGCGCATGAACCGACAGTGGCCCAGGTGTCGACCATGGTACCTTCGTCGACGTAGGCGCCGATGTTGACGAATGACGGCATCAGGATCACGTTCTTCGCGATGAATACGCCGCGGCGCGCGGCGGCCGGGGGCACCACCCGGAAACCGCCGGCCCTGAACGCCGCTTCGTCGTAATCGGCGAATTTGGGCGCGACCTTGTCGAAATATTTCGTGGTTCCGTCCTGCATGACGACGTTGTCCTGTAACCGGAACGACAGCAGGACGGCTTTTTTCGCCCATTCATTGGTCTGCCACTGTCCGTTTTTCTTTTCAGCGACACGCAAGGTCCCGGCATCAAGCATGGCAATGGTGTCATTGACGGCGCGGGCGATATCGACGGGGGGATTCGCGGGGGAGAGCGTGTTGCGGTCGTCCCAGGCTTTCTCGATCACGGCTTGAAGTTTTTGCATTTTCCGGTCCTTGCGGTGGATGTTTTCAGATGGTCTCGGCAAAGCGGCGCATGCGGCGCGCCGCCTCCATGCATTCATCTACGGTGGCCACCAGTGCGATGCGCACCCGGTTGGCACCGGGGTTGATGCCCCGCGCCTCGCGCGCAAGGTAGCTGCCGGGCAAAACGCTGACGCCTTCGGCGGCGTAAAGCCGGCGGGTGAATTCGACGTCGTCGATCGGTGTGCGCAGCCACAGGTAAAAGGCAGCGTCGGGCCATTCCGCGGGCAATGCCGGTTGGAGGATACCGATCACTTTCTCGAATTTTTCCCGGTAAAGCTTGCGGTTGGCCACGACATGGGCCTCGTCCTGCCATGCCGCGACGCTGGCGGCCTGCACCGGCAGGCTCATGGCGCTACCATGGTAGGTCCGGTACAGGTAAAACTTTTTCAGGATGGCGGCGTCACCGGCCACAAAACCCGAGCGCATGCCCGGAACATTCGAGCGCTTGGACAGGCTGGAGAACACCACCAGGTTGCGGTAATCGGTGCGGCCCAGCCGGACAGCGGCCGCAAGTGCGCCCAGCGACGGCTGCGATTCGTCGAAATAGATTTCCGAGTAACACTCGTCAGCGGCGATCACGCACTGGTGGCGATCGGCGTATGCGAACAGTTTTTTCCAGTCTTCCAGCGTCAGCACCTTGCCAGTGGGGTTGCCCGGGGAGCAGACGTAGAGCAGCTGCGCCCGCCGCCAGGTTTCTTCCGGCAACTGGGCCGGGTCAAAGGCGTAGCCGTCGTCGGCGAGCGTGTGGATGAACTCGGGCTGCGCGCCGGCCAGCAGCGCGGCGCCTTCGTAGATCTGGTAGAACGGATTCGGGCAGATGACGACCGGTGCCGGGCGGCTGCTGTCGATGACGGCCTGGGCAAAGGCGAACAGCGCTTCGCGGCTGCCGTTGACCGGCAGCACCTGGGTCGCCGGATCCGGTGCGGTTATGCCGTAGCGGCGGGAAATCCATTGTGCGATGGCACTGCGCAGGGCTTCGGTACCCAGCGTCGCCGGATAGCCGGACAACCCGTCGAGATTGGCGATCAGCGTCTCGCGGATGAAGGCCGGCGTCGGATGCTTGGGTTCGCCGATGTGCAGGCTGACCGGATTCGGCGGTTGATGGCCGGCGAGGAGTGCCGTCAGCCGCTGGAAGGGATAGCTTTGCAGCAGGTTCAGACGCGGGTTCAACGTGTCGGTGCTCCGGGTTCGAGCGGCGGCAGTTCAGGTACGGCGGCAGCGCGGAAACCGCGTTTGGAATGGCATGCACTGACCGTGGTAAAAATGCCGCCGCGCACGTAGAAGCGTGCCGTGAGCTGCATCCAGCGCGGTTTCGTGGCCCGTACCAGATCGTCGAGGATGCGGTTGGTCACGGCTTCGTGGAATGCGCCTTCGTTGCGGAATGACCAGATGTAGAGCTTGAGGCTTTTCAGTTCCACGCACAGCCGGTCCGGCACGTAATCAAGGATCAGCGTCGCGAAATCGGGCTGGCCGGTTTTCGGGCACAGGCACGTAAACTCCGGTATTTCCATGTGAATCCGGAAATCGCGCGACGGCGCCGGGTTGGGAAAGGTCTCGAGTTTGCGTGAAGGCCGGGTCGGCATTGGCGGACGTCGCTATCTGGGCAGTCAATTCAGTTAAAATGCGCGCTGAATTCTACCCGTTTGGTTTCGCTGCACAACCTATTTTCTTGGCAGAACAGCACCTTGCGCCTCAAGCAAATCAATCTCGCCGGTTTCAAGTCGTTTGTCGATCCTACTCACATCCCGGTTCCGGGACAGCTGGTCGGGGTGGTGGGCCCCAACGGCTGCGGCAAATCCAACATCATAGATGCAGTGCGCTGGGTGCTCGGCGAAACTTCAGCCAAGCATCTGCGCGGCGCGACCATGCAGGACGTGCTGTTCAACGGCTCCGGCGACCGCAAGCCGGTGAATCGCGCCAGCGTCGAGCTGGTGTTCGACAACAGCCTGGGCAAGGCCGCGGGCCAGTGGTCCAGCTACGCCGAGATTTCGGTCAAGCGCATGCTGGAGCGCGACGGCGACTCTTCGTACT
This sequence comes from Burkholderiales bacterium, assembly GCA_049433545.1. Classification (GTDB taxonomy): domain Bacteria; phylum Pseudomonadota; class Gammaproteobacteria; order Burkholderiales; family SG8-41. Next base: position 19,542 of record JBMTEY010000024.1, read on the forward strand.
ACATCAACAACGTTCATGTCCGGCGCCGCGATGTGGCCGACATTTTCCTCGGCACCGGCCTGGGCAGCCGCGCCTACGCGATCATCGAACAGGGCATGATTTCGCGGGTCATCGAAGCCAAACCCGAAGAACTGCGCGTATTCCTCGAGGAAGCTGCCGGGGTATCGAAATACCGCGAGCGTCGACGTGAAACCGAACTTCGCCTGCGTGACACGCGGGAGAACCTGGCCCGGGTCGAGGATATCCGCCAGGAACTGGACAAGCAGCTGACGCATCTGCAAAGCCAGGCCGAAGTGGCCACCCGTTATCACGAACTGCAGCGGCAGGTGACCGGTACCCAGCATACCCTCTGGTATGTGCGCCGCCAGGAATCGGCTGCGACGCGCAACCGGCATGCCCGCGAAATCGAGCGCCTCGGCACCGAACTCGAGTCTGAGACCGCCAATCTGCGCGAAGCTGAGCGCCGCCTGGAAGAATTGCGCAACCAGCATTACCGTTCGGGCGACGAGGTGCATGCCGCGCAGGGCGCCCTCTACGAAACCAATGCGGAAATTGCACGTCTCGAGCAGCAGATCGCGCATATCCGTGAAAACCGCAGCCGCGTCGAGCAGCAGATCGGCAGTATCGCCGCCCAGGTCGAAACCACACAGCTCCAGCTCGGGCAGTTCCGCTCCAGTCTGGATGAATGGCGTGCCGAGCAGGCGCGTGCCGGCGAAAGGATTGCCGCCTGCGAGGCACGCATTGCCGAGGAGCGAGACCGCCTCCCGCTGGCGGAAGGTAGCTGGCGTGCAGCCAGTGCGCGCCGCGACGAATTGCAGCAGGCGGTGGGCAGGGCCGAGCAGTCGCGCCAGGTCGAGCAGACAAAAATCGCGCACGCGACCAGGGTACTGGAGCAGCTGGCGGCTCGCAGTTCACGCCTGCACGACGAGCAGAACAACCTGGAGAAGCCTGACACTGCGGCGCTGGCCGCATTGCAGGAAAAAACCGCGGCAGCGGCGGGGGAACTTGCCGCAGCCCGCGAGACGCTGACTGGGCGTGAGCTCGCATTGCCCGGACAGGAGCAGTTGCTTGAGCAGCGCGCCGGGGCTGTGGATCAGGCCACGCAGTCGATCACTGCCATGGAGGCGCGCGTCGAGGCCCTGCGGCAGTTGCAGGACAAGCTGGCCCACGGTGCAGACATGGAAGGCTGGATCGCCGCGCAAGGCCTCGACGGCGAAGCCCGGGTGTGGCAGGGCATCACCATAGAACCTGGCTACGAAGACGCCCTCGAAGCCGGGCTGCGCGAACGACTGACCGCCGGGAGGGGGGACGGCCTCAATTCCTGCGAACGGTGGACCGGCGGCATGCCGCCGGGCAAGCTGGCCGTTGCCGAAACCTCAAACGCGACCGACTCAGGGGCGGCGCCCGCGCCGGCCCGGGCAACGCCGCTGTCGCAATTCGTGACCTGCCGCAACCCGGCGCTGGCGCCGGCGCTGGCTGACTGGCTGTACGGGGCTTTTGTAGTCGATGACCTTGCGGCCGGACTGGCGGTGCGCAGCCAGCTCGCCGCGGGTGCTGTGCTGGTATCGCGAGACGGTTATCTCTTCACGCGGCATACCCTGACTTTTCATGCGCCGGACTCGGAATTGCACGGCGTGCTTACGCGCCAGCGCGAGATCGAAACCCTGGCCGGCGAAGTTTCCGCGCGCAGGAATGAACTTGCCGCATTGCACGCCGCCGCCGAGGAACAGGAGTCGCGGATCGCGGAGGAAAAAGCCGCGCTTGCCGGACTGCGTGAAGAAGTGGCGCGCCTGCAGCAGCAGCATCACGCGCTGCAGATGGAAGGCGTGCGCCTCGCCGAGCAGACGCAGCGGCTGACGCAGCGTGGCGAGCAGATCGTCGCCGAGCTTGCCGAAATTGCCGGCCAGGTATCCGCGGAAACGGCGCAAAAGGACGAGGCCGCGCTGAACCTGGCGCGTTTCGACGAAGAAGCCGGCAGTTTTTCCAGGGAACTGGGGCTGGCGCTGGATCTTTACAGCCGCGCACAGGCCGTGCTCGACAAGCAACGCGAGACCGTGCAGCAGGCCGACCGTGAGCTGCAGGAAGCCGTGTTCCATGGCAAGACGTCGGCCGGGAAGATCGAAGAGGTCGGGCGCGCCATAGCGACCGCCACCGCAGCACTGGAGCGCCTGCAGCAGTCGATGGCCGCCGAGCAGGAAGCGCTGACGCGCCTCGACGAATCGCCATGGCAGAGCCAGCTGCAGATTGCGCTGTCCCTGCGCGGCACCAAGGAGCAGGCATTGGCGCAGGCACGCGATGCGCTGGAGGCGACGGAAGCGCAGCTGAAGGAAGTCGACCAGCAGCGCATGACCGTGGAGCAGAAGCTGGGGCCGCTGCGCGAGCGCATCAACGAGGTCAGGCTCAAGGAACAGGAAGCGCGCATCAACGAGGAACAGTACGCGCAGCAGTTGCAGGAGGCCGGCGCCAACGAAGAGGAACTGGCGCAGGCGCTGGCCAAGGGCACTCGCTCGGGTTCGCTGCAGTCGGAGATCAACCGCCTCAACGAGGAAATCAAATCCCTGGGCGCGGTGAACCTTGCTGCCCTCGAGGAACTGGAGGCCGCGCGCGAGCGCAAGGCCTATCTGGATGCGCAGTCCGAAGACCTGACTTCGGCAATGAATACGCTGGAAGACGCCATCCGGCGCATAGACCGCGAAACCCGGGACCGCCTGCAATCGACGTTCGATGAGGTGAACGGGCATTTCGGCAAGCTTTTCCCGGCACTGTTCGGCGGCGGCAACGCCAAGCTGCTGCTGACCGGCGAGGAAATTCTCGATGCCGGCATCCAGGTCATCGCCCAGCCGCCAGGCAAGAAAAACAGCTCCATCCACCTGCTGTCCGGCGGCGAAAAGGCGCTGACAGCGATGGCGCTGGTGTTTTCGATATTCCGGCTTAATCCGGCGCCGTTCTGCATGCTTGACGAGGTGGACGCACCCCTTGATGACCACAACACCGGCCGTTTCTGCGAACTGGTGAAAAAAATGTCGGAGCAGTCCCAGTTCGTGTTCATCAGCCACAACAAGATCACCATGGAGATCGCCAACCAGTTGCTGGGGATCACCATGCAGGAACCGGGGGTTTCACGCGTGGTTGCGGTGGATATCGAGGCGGCGCTGAAAATGACCGAAGAGGCGGCGTGAAAGCCTGATCGCAATGAGCGACCTGCAGATCGCATTGGCGGTACTCGGGATCCTGGTGATCGGCGCGGTCTATGCCTTCAACCTCTGGCAGGAGCGCAAGTTGCGACGGCGCCTGGAAAGCGCATTCGGCGGCGACCGCGACGACGTCCTGCTGAAAAGCTCCGCTACCCCTGACGCACGCATAGAGCCGCGGCTCAACGACGGCATCGATGAAGACGCACCCGCTGCCGTCACTGCAGGGCGGCATGCCGTATCGGCGGCGGATTCCGCCCCTGACGGTGCCGATAGGGGCATCGAGTATGTCGCGGCCATCGAACTGAAGAGCCCCGCAGGCGCCGGAGTCTTGCATGAACTGCAGGCGCGTTTGTCGACTTTCGGCAAGCCGGCACGGTTGCTGGGATGGGATGCCGGCGCCGGGACCTGGCGCGTTCTCGGGCGCGACGCCGAAACGGGCTGCACGAGGCTGCAGGCGGCAATGCTGCTGGCCAACCGGGGTGGACCGGTGCATGCGCCGCAACTGGGCGGTTTCTGTGATGCGATCCGCTCATGGGCAACGCAGCATGAAGGTACCGTTGACGCAGACGACCCGGCGCGCGCATTGGAGGCGGCACGGGAACTCGATGCCTTTTGCGGCAACGTCGATATCGCAATAGGTTTGAACGTGGTGGCGCAGCCTGGATCGGCGTTCAGCGGGGAGCAGGTGGCTGCGGCGGCGACCGGGGCCGGATTTGTCCTCGAGACCGATGGCTTGTTTCACTGGCAGGACGCTGACGGACGCACACTGTTCACCATGGAGAATCACGAACCCGAGCCTTTTTCGGTCGAAAGGCTTGAAGGCATGCAGACCCCGGGGCTCACGCTGCTGCTGGATGTACCGCGCATCGCCGACGGCGAGGCTGCGCTGGACGAAATGACGCGTGCCTGCGATGCGCTCGCCGACGCGCTGGGCGGATTCGTGGTCGATGACAACCGCGTGGCCTTGCAGGCGGCGGGCATTGAACGCATCAAGCTGCAGTTGCGGGAAATACACCGGAACATGGCCGCGCATGACATTCCGGCAGGCGGTTCACGGGCGCAGCGGCTGTTTGCATGACGCAGCGAGCAGTGCGGGAGCGCATCGCGCGCCTCCGCGATGAAATCGAACGCCATAACCACCTTTATTACGTTCTCGACGCGCCGGCAATAAGCGACGCCGAATATGACCGGCTGTTCCGTGAACTGGAACAGCTCGAGACGGAACATCCTGAACTTGTCGCGCCGGACTCGCCAACGCAGCGCGTGGGCGGGGCACCGCTGGCGGCCTTCGACCAGGTGGAGCACCGTCAGCCGATGCTCTCACTCAACAATGCCTTTGCCACGGCAGAGGTGGAGGCCTTCGACCGTCGGGTGCGTGAAGCGCTGGGAGTGCCGGAAGTCGAATATGCCGCCGAGCCCAAGTTCGACGGCCTTGCCATCAGCCTCGCTTACGAAAAAGGGTTGTTCGTCCGCGGTGCGACTCGCGGCGACGGTTATGCGGGTGAAGACGTCACGGCCAACCTCCGCACCGTGCCTTCGATTCCGCTGCGTCTGCGCGTTAATGATCCGCCGGCGTTGCTGGAAATCCGCGGTGAGGTGCTGATGATGCGTGCGGATTTCGAACGCCTGAACAGCCAGCAGCAGGCGCGGGGCGAGAAAGTTTTCGTGAACCCGCGCAACGCTGCAGCGGGCTCATTGCGCCAGCTCGATCCGCGGATCACGGCCGGGCGCAAGCTGACTTTTTTTGC
>JBMTEY010000025.1:0-23661 GCA_049433545.1 Burkholderiales bacterium
ACCGCAATGCAGGATCACTGCAAGGCCGGCATCCCGCAGGCGCTCGGCCACCTGTTCGCCATGGACCATGGCGGCATCGCCCTGACGCACGATATAGGCATCGACCACGGACTCCGGCACGACAGTGCCGCCGTCAGCGAGCAGCGCCAGCAGGCGTTCCACGCCCATCGCGAAACCGCAGGCCGGAGCGGGTTTGCCACCGATCTGCCCGAACAACCCGTCATAACGGCCGCCCGCGCATACCGTACCCTGCGCCCCCAGCCGGTCCGTGATCCATTCGAAAACCGTACCATTGTAATAGTCCAGACCGCGTACCAGGCGCGGATTGACGCGGAATCCGACGCCCGCGGCATTCAGCGACCCCTGCAGCGAGGCAAAAGCGCGGGCGGAATCGTCATCCAGGTCATCAGCCAGTCGCGGCGCCGCCTCGATGATCCCCTGCAGCGCGGGATTCTTGCTGTCGAGTACGCGCAGCGGATTGCTGTGCATGCGCCGCCGCGCATCGTCGTCGAGGTCGGCCGCGTGTTTTTCCAGGTAGGCCACCAGCTTCGCCCGGTAGCGCGCCCGCGCGTCAGCCGATCCCAGGGAATTCAATTCGAGTCGGATGCCGCTGATTCCGAGGTCGCGCCACAGGCGCGCGCACATCAGGATGTGTTCGGCGTCAATGTCCGGCCCGGCAAATCCCAGCGCCTCGACGCCGACCTGGTGAAACTGGCGGTAACGCCCTTTCTGGGGCCGTTCGTGGCGGAACATCGGCCCGCGGTACCACAGGCGCTGCGGCCCCGGGTAGAGCAGGTTGTGTTCAATGACCGCGCGCACGCACGACGCGGTGCCTTCCGGTCGCAGCGTCAGTTGCTCGCCGTTGAGTTCGTCGGTGAAGGTGTACATCTCCTTTTCGACGATGTCGGTGACTTCGCCGATCGAACGCACGAACAATTCCGTTCGCTCAAGGATGGGCATGCGGATTTCGCGGTAACCATAGGCATGCAGCCAGCGCTGCACGACGCCCTCGAAAAACGCCCAGTAACGTGCATCGTCGGGCAGCACATCGTTCATGCCGCGTACGCCTTGCACCCTGTTGGCCATGATGTTCTGACCGTCCGTTCAGCGCGCAGCCGCCACCGACTGCGCGGCAGAACCGTAATGATCACGCACGTACTGGTCGACGATGCGCTGGAATTCCTCGGCGATGTGGTCACCTTTCAGCGTCACCGTCTTCACGCCATCAACGAATACCGGTGCCACCGGGGTTTCGCCCGAACCCGGCAGGCTGATGCCGATGTTGGCCTGCTTGCTTTCGCCGGGGCCGTTGACCACGCAGCCCATTACGGCCACATGCATGTTCTCGACGCCGGGATAACGACCGCGCCATTCAGGCATCTGTGCGCGCAGGTAGCCCTGGATGCGGTCGGCGAGTTCCTGGAACACCGTGCTGGTGGTCCGGCCGCAGCCCGGACAGGCAATGACCAGCGGCGCAAAAGAGCGCAACCCCATGGTCTGCAGCATTTCCTGCGCCACAATGACTTCGCGGGTGCGATCGCCGTTGGGTTCCGGCGTCAGCGATACGCGGATGGTGTCGCCTATGCCTTCCTGCAGCAGCACCGCCATCGCCGCCGTCGATGCAACAATGCCTTTCGAGCCCATGCCGGCCTCGGTCAGGCCCAGGTGCAGCGGATAGTCGCAGCGGCGCGCCAGGTCGCGGTAAACCGCAATCAGGTCCTGCACCCCGCTGACCTTGCACGACAGCAGTATGCGGTCATGCTCCAGGCCCAGGGCCTCGGCCTGCCGCGCGCTTTCCAGCGCCGACATGACCAGCGCCTCGCGCATCACCACCGACGCTTCCTGCGGCTGCGCCAGCCTGCCATTCTCGTCCATCATCCGTGCCAGCAATTCCTGGTCGAGGCTGCCCCAGTTGACGCCGATGCGCACCGGCTTGCCGTAGCGGCAGGCAAAATCGATCATCGTGGCAAACTGTTCGTCGCGTTTCGCGCCGCGCCCGACATTGCCGGGGTTGATGCGCAGCTTGGCCAGCGCTTCCGCACATGCCGGATGCTGAGTCAGCAGCCGATGGCCGTTGAAATGAAAATCGCCGACCAGCGGCACATTGACGCCGCGCCGGTCGAGCTGCTCGCGGATCACCGGCACCGCGGCCGCCGCCTCGGCATTGTTGACGGTCACCCGCACCAGTTCAGAGCCGGCGCGCGCCAGCGCCGCCACCTGCGTTACGGTCGCAGCAATGTCGGCGGTATCGGTATTGGTCATCGACTGCACGACGATGGGCGAGCCGCCGCCAACCCTGATGTTGCCGATCATCACCCCGGTGCTGTCGCGCCGGGTCGCCGGTCCATGGGGCGGAAGACATTGCATGGTCGCGCCCTCCGTCAATTGAGCGTCAAGCGGGCCACTTCGACCCGGGTATGCGGCGCCAGATCGATGATCTTGCCGTTGTAGGTCAGCCGCACGCCCCGGGCATTACCCACTACCAGTTCCAGCGGCGGCCGCCCCTGCACATGCTGTTCCGAACCCACGGGATTCAGCTGCCAAAACAGGATCCGCCCGCCAGCGTCGCGTACTTCTACCCACGATTCGCTGCTGAACGCAAAATGCAATTCCCCCTGTCCGGGGCCTGCTGCCGGTGCCGCCGGCTGCGCTTTTTCCGGTTCGGCCGAACCTTGCAGGGTTGCGACAGTAACGGCTTCCGCCGCGGACGGCTCCTGCACCGGCGCCACGCTTGCCGGGACCGGAACGGCCGCAATATCCGGAACCGCCTGCTCGACCGGACGCGTGACCACGACTACCGGCGGCGCCGAAATCAGCAGATCGGCAACGATCACGGCAACGATCAGCAACAGCAGCACCGCAAGATAGGCCGGCCATTTGACCGGTCCGCGTGCCGGAAAAGGGATGTTGTGCGAACGCGGTACCGCTGCCATCGCCGTCGTGCCCTTCTGTTCCAGTTCGAGCGCCGCCACCAGCGGCTCGGCATCCAGCTCCATCAGCCGGGCGTAATTGCGCACGAATCCGCGCACAAAAACCGCTCCCGGCAGCCGGTCATAGGCCTCCGCTTCCAGCGCCTCGACCTGGGAAACCGAAAGCTTGAGTTGCAGCGTCACGTCGGCAAGGCTCATGCTCTTGCGCGCACGGGCGTCCGCGAGCACCCGTCCCGGACGGGCGGTCTCAGCGGTCCTGACTGCACCCTCGTCTGCGGAAAGTGCTTCGCTCATTCAAAACGACCCGCCTGCAGGGCTGCCGCCTCTTTGGATTGCGGAAAGTTTTTCCGCAGTTGCTGGGCGTAACTCGCCTCGCCCAGTGAATTGCCGAGCTTGCGCTCGATCCTGACGGCGAGCCAGAGCACTTCGGCATTTGCCGCCGCACTCTGGGCAAAGCGCCGCAGGTAGCCCTGTGCCGCAGCGTAATTGTTTGCCGCAAAAGACAGTTCCGCCAGCTGGAACAGTGCCTGCGGCTGGTTCGGACGCACCGAGATCGCACGCTGGAAAAACTCCTGTGCTGCAGCATCGTCGCCACGGCGGCGAGCGCAGACTCCGGCATTGACCAGCGACCGCTCCGGATTCTGGTACAGCGGGTTCTGCACGGCCAGCAGCAGGTACTTGATGCCTTCCACTTCGCGTTTGCGCTGGCACAGATACATGCCGTAATTGTTGTTTACATCGGGATCGGCCGGACTCAGCTGCAAGGCGCGGTTGAAATGCTCTTCCGCGCGCCGGTCATCCTTGAGGGCCGCATAAACCAGTCCGCCCACGTTGTAGGCAGGTGCGTAGCCGGGATCCGCCTGCTGGGCTATGCGCACCTCTTCAAGCGCAACTCCCAGATTCCCCAGATCGAAATACCCAGCCGCCAGTTCCGTATGGATGCGCGCGCGATTGCGCGCGTCAGTTTCGTTGCCGGTGGTGTCGGTGGTCGGCTGAACGTCAGGATTGCTGTCGGGCGATGTTGCGCAACCGGACATGACAACCACGGCGACCAGCAATGCGGCAGCAAGGTAATGCGATACGGAAAACATTTTCATGCGCGGCTCTCCTCGATACGACGCAGCACGCGTCTGGTTCTGTCCTGGACCTGCCCGGCGAGCTGCCCGCAGGCCGCGTCGATGGTGTCGCCCCTGGTCTTGCGCACCGTCGTGGTCAGGCCGGCCTGCTGCAGAACATCGCGGAATTCTGCGATGGCCGGCGCCGGGGACCGGCTGTAGCCCGAATCGGGAAAAGGATTGAACGGTATCAGGTTGATCTTGCACGGTACCGGTTTCACGGTGCGTACCAGCTGTTTCGCCTGCGCCACGCTGTCGTTGACGCCGTCAAGCATCACGTATTCGAACGTTACGAAGTCGCGCGGCGCTTTCTCGATGTACCTGACGCACGCGGCCAGCAGTTCGCGGATCGGATACTTGCGGTTGATCGGCACCAGTTGGTCGCGCAGCGCGTCATCCGGCGCGTGCAGCGATACCGCCAGCGCCACCGGACAGGCATCACGCAGCCGGTCCATGGCCGGCACCAGCCCAGAGGTCGACAGCGTCAGGCGGCGGCGCGATATGCCATAGGCATGGTCGTCAAGCATCAGCTGCATGGCCGCAACGACATTATCGAAATTAGCCAGCGGCTCGCCCATGCCCATCATCACCACGTTGGTGACCGGGCGCCCGATGGCATGGTCCGCCGCCAGGCTGCGGCTGGCATGCCACAGCTGGCCGATAATTTCGGCGGCTGTCAGGTTGCGGTTGAATCCCTGGCGACCTGTCGAACAAAATGAACATTCCAGCGCGCAACCTGCCTGCGACGAGATGCAAAGCGTGCCGCGGTAGCGCCTGGCTGCCGGATCATCACCTTCATCCGCGGCATCACCTTCCGGAATGTATACCGCTTCGATGGCATTGCCGGTACCGACGTCGAACAGCCACTTGCGCGTGCAGTCCTGCGCAACCGTGTCGCGCAGGACCGGCGGCGCCGAGATCACCGCATCCGCCGCCATCCGCTCGCGGAAACCGCGTGCGATATCGGTCATCGCGGAAAAATCATCGACACCGTCCTGGTGCATCCAGCGCATCATCTGCCGCGCACGAAAGGGCTTCTCGCCCATTTCGATGCAGAGCGCCTCAAACCCCTCGCGGTTCAGCCCCAGCAGATTGAGCGGCATGGACAGGTGGATTGCGTCGCGCGTCTCAGCGTGCGTACACGTCGAGCGCGGGGAAAAAATAGGCCACTTCGACCGCGGCAGTCTGCGGAGAATCGGAGCCGTGCACGGCATTGGCATCTATGCTGTCGGCAAAATCGGCCCTGATCGTGCCCTTGGCGGCTTTTTTCGGATCTGTTGCGCCCATCAGGTCGCGGTTTTTCTGGATTGCGTTCTCGCCCTCAAGCACCTGGATCATCACCGGCCCCGAAATCATGAATGCAACCAGTTCACCGAAAAAAGGACGCTCCCTGTGCACCGCATAAAACCCCTCGGCCTGCTGGCGGGAAAGGTGGGTCATGCGCGCCGCGGCGATGCGCAGGCCGGCCTGTTCGAATCGGGAGTAAATCTGCCCGATCACATTTTTCGCAACGGCGTCCGGCTTGATGATGGAAAGCGTACGTTCGACTGCCATGAAAATCCCCTAAATCGCATGATAAAAATAACCGGGGAGCATAGCACGATAACGCCTTGAATAAAAGGCGTTTACCGGCAAAACAGCCGACAGTTGAACGATGTTGCAGACTCAGGCCGCTGCGCGACGCAAACGCATCCGCTGCCAAAGGTAGATCGGCAGACCGATGCCCAGGCCGATGAAATCGCTGGCGCCGCCCGGATGCAGCAGGTTCAGCGCGGCAAAACCCAGCACGATGCGCAAAGGCATCGGCAGCCGTCCGCCGAACCAGCCCTCGGTGGCCCCCGCCAGGAACCAGACGCCGATGGCGCCCGATATCGTGGCCTGCACGATGCCCAGCCATGGTCCCTGCATCAGCAATACGGGCGAATAGAAGAACATGAACGGAACGATGAATGTGGCCAATCCCATCTTGAGCGCGGTCCACGAGGTTTTCCAGGGATCCGCCTGCGCCATGCCCGCAGCGGCAAAGGATGCCAGTGCCACCGGCGGCGTAATCGAGGAGACCACGGCAAAATAAAAAACGAACATGTGCGCCACCAGCACGGGGATGCCGATCTTGGTCAGCCCCGGCGCGATGACCGCGGCGGCGATCGCGTACGCGGCGGTGGTCGGCATGCCCATGCCGAGTACCAGCGCAACCACTGCCGCAAACAGCATTGCGGCGAGCTGGCTGGCGCCGGCGATACCGAGTATCAATTCGGAAAAACGCCCGCCGATACCGGTGAGCGCAATCACGCCGACGATGATCCCGGCGCAGGCGCAAACCGCCACCAGCTGCACCGTATCCCGCGCCGCGAGATTCAGCGCTTCCAGCGTTCGCCGCCAGCCGAAAAATGCAGCCGGAAGCGCGACGAGTGCCGCCGCCAGGCCCCAGACAAAAAACTCGCCCAATCCTTCGATTAACGGCATCCCGTAATGAAAACCGGCAAGCAGCAGCAGCCCGCCCGCCCCCAGCGCGACAAAACGCAGCAGCAATGCCGTAAACACCACTGCCGCAGTGCGCGGATCCTCGACGCCGTCCGCACTGGTCAAATCATTGAAAACCCGCGACAGCCACCCGGCGATCAGCGCCGACATGATGCCCAGGCCGGCGGCGCGAAACGGTGAATAGCCAGCCAGCAGACCCCAGACAAAAATGATCAGCGGCGAAAACAGGTAGAGCCTCGTCAGCATCAGCTTCAATGGCGGCAACTCGCTGCGCGATACCCCCTTGAGTCCCAGCCGGATCGCATGCAGGTCGACGTGGATCCAGCATGCCGTGTAGAACAGTATCGCGGGTATCACCGCAGCAAGCGCAATCTGGGCATAGGGTATGCCCGTAATTTCCGCCATCAGGAACGCGCCGGCACCAAGAACCGGGGGCGTGATCTGGCCGCCGGTCGATGAAGTCGCTTCGATCGCCGCTGCAGTCGGACGGTCGTAGCCGACCTTGCGCATCATCGGAATGGTCACCATGCCCGATGCCACCACATTCGCGACTGCCGAACCCGAAATCGAGCCGAACATGATGCCCGACGCAACGGCGGCCTTTGCCGGACCGCCGCGCGCCCAGCCGAACATCGCATTGCACAGGTCGTTGATGTAATCGCCAACCTTCGATACCTGCAGGAAAGCGGCAAAGGTGACGAACAGGATGATGTAGGACGAGGAAACCTGCGTGGTGACGCCGAATATCCCGTACTCGCTGTAGATATAAGTGAAGAAACGCGGAATCTCGAAGCCCTTGTGCTCCAGCACCCCGGGCATCCACGGGCCGACAAAACTGTAAATGATGAATATCGAAGCTATGATCGGCAATGCAAGCCCGGAAGTGCGCCGGGCAAACTCCAGCACCAGGAATGTGCCGACAAAACCGACGATCACATCGCCGGTGGTGAACTGCGCGCCCGCCCTGAACAGCAATCCGTCGAGCTCGATGGTGATGTATACCGCGCAGGCGATGGAAGCCAGCACCAGCAACCAGTCGTACCACGGCACCCCGCCGCGGGCAGCCCTGCGCAACGGCGCATAGATGATCAGCCCGAGCGCACTGCCCCAGCCGACGTGAATCGCGCGGAACAGCAGCGGTTCCAGCGAATAGACGTTCAGAACAAACAGGTGGAACACCGTGAAACCGACGCACATCACCGCCAGCAGAACAGCCTCCCAGCGGCGCAACACGCGACGGTTGCCGCTGAATTCCTCGTCCGCCATCGGTGGCTTGATGACCTCTTCGATTGCCGGCGTACCACTCATGCCTTACCCCCTACAGAAAAAAAAACCGCACTGTGCTCGCGCGCAGTGCGGTCCGGTGCAAGTGACCGTTCAGCCCTTGTATTCCGGAGGAATCAGGTGCTTGGGCACGTTGATGCCTTTTTCCTTGAAATAGCGGATGGCGCCGGGATGGAACGGCAGGAAGCCGTTGCGGTTCCAGTTTTCCAGCAGGGTCTCTTTCGAAGCCTTGTGCCCCTTCATCATCTGCGGGTTGTTCTCGAGCACCGCCTTGACCACGGCGTAGACCAGGCTCTCGGACACATCCTTGTTGGCAATCGCAAAATTGAACAGGCCGACGGTCTTGTGGTCTTCGGTCTGCTGCTTGTAGGTGCCTTTCGGGATCAGCGAATCCGACAACTCGGGCAGCGCGGCCTTGATCTTCTTCAGTTCATCATCCGTGAACGTGAAGAAACGGACCTTGTTGGTGGTCTCCAGTTCCGAATACGCTGCGATCGGTACGCCGGCGCAGAACGGGAATGCATCAATCAGCCCATCCTGCAGGTTCGCGGACATGTCGGAAGCCTGGCCGTTGCGGATCGTGGTGTCTATGCCCAGCGCCTTGAAGAACAGCGGGAAATAGGTGCCGCAGGTGCCCGCGCGCGGACCGACGCCCGACTTCTTGCCGGCCAGGTCCTTGACCGACTTGATGCCCGACTTCTCCAGAGCGACGAAATGGAAAGGTGTGTCATACATCGGAAACATCGCACGGATGTTGCTGTATTTCTTGCCCTTGGTCCATGCACCCTTGCCCTCCCAGGCCTGCAGCGCCACGCCCATCGTAACCATGCCGAAATCGACCTGCTTGGAATCGGTCAGGATGATGTTCTGGTTCGGGCCCTGGGTCTGCTGGGTGCTGATGTTGGTGCCGATCTTGTCGTTGACCAGACTTGCCCAGACCTGGCCATAGACAAAGTAGGTACCTCCCACCGATGCCGTGCCCAGCGTCAGGTTGGTTGGCCACTTGGGATCAGGCTTGGCCTGAGCCAGAACACCGGTCGCCAGCGTCATCCCGGTCAGGGCGGCCAGCGCAAACTTAACCACTTTCGCAATGCTCATTTTTTCCTCATTGTGGGTCGTTGGATATACGAATATACAAGTCCAGGATGCACCTCTGCAGACGCGGGATTTTTGTCTGGCGGGCGGACGCGAGGCAGATTAGCAAAGCCCCCTGCTTTTGGCAAACCACGCAGACGCCGGGATTGTCGTGGACACGCGGAGCCGCGTCGTCAGTTCCATTCCCATTCGGGGCACAGCCCCATTGCGGTGCGGCGCACCTGGTATTCCGCGGCTATGCCCAGTCCCGGCACCGCGACCAACCGGTCGTCCAGCCAGATGAAAGGCAGCCGTTCACGGGTCCATGGCGGCAGTGCGGCTTCCTGCAGCAGATTGCGCACCGTGCGCGCACGACCTCCCGCCTGCGGACGCAGCGATTCGCCGCCGCGCCGCACCCGCACTGTCAGCGCCCTGCCCTGCAGCCAGTGCGCCGCGATGCCCCGTCCCTTGCGTCGCACCAACTTCAGCGTCCCGCCCAGTCCGGGCAGCGGCAGAACGCCGCCGTCCCAGACGACCTTCCAGTCCGGGGACAAGGGGGGCAACGGCCTGACCAGGCAGAGGGTGTCGCGGAAACGGCGCAACTCGACTCCACCCAGATCAACGCAGACTTGCGCATCGCGCCGGGCTGCCACTGACTGGCGCAGGGCTTCTTCCAGCCGATCGGCATCCGGCATGGTCACGTCATTGAGACGCAGAAACCAGCGCAATGCATTGCGCGCACGCGCAGGCTCCAGACGCGCCAGTTTGCCGACCGGCAGCGCCTTGCCCGGCGCCAGCTGTCCCAGGTCGCGTTGCGCCAGTACATCCAGCAGTCCGGAAGCCTCGGCCTGGTGGCGCGCCGCGCGTGCCAGCGTCGCGCCGCTGCCCGGCAACCGCGATTCCAGCAACGGCAGCACGTCATGGCGCAGGAAATTGCGCAGGTAAGCGCGGTCCGCGTTGCTTTCGTCTTCCACCCACTTCAGCCGGTGGCGGCGCGCATAACGCTCGATCTCGATGCGCGGCACTTCGAGCAGTGGGCGCAGCACCGCAGGCATCGCCGCGGTGGCAGGCCGCATCACGCCCATTGCGGCGAGCCCCCGCGGTCCGCCGCCGCGCAGCAACTGCAGCAGCAGGGTCTCGGCCTGGTCATCGCGGTTGTGTGCCAGTACCACCCGGTCGGACTGCAGCCCGGAATAGGCACGGTAACGCGCGTCACGCGCCGCCGCTTCGGTGCTGTTGCCCCGGCGCACCTCGACCTGCCTGACATGCAAAGGCACGCCCAGCCTGCCGCACAGGCGCCCGCAGAATGCAGCCCACCGCGCGGCATTGGGACTCAATTGATGATTGACATGGATGGCAGACAGCCGGGAGGGCGGCCAACGCAAACCGCGCGCCAGCACATGCAGCAGCACCACCGAATCGATGCCGCCGCTCAGGCCGACGAGCAGGTGCTGGTCGCGGGCAGCATGCCGCCGCAGCACTGCCGCAACCTGCGTCGCCAGGGCATCCATCAGTGGCGGACCGGAGTGCTCGGGCCGTGGCGCATGGGCGATTCCCGCCTCAGCGGTCCGCGGCTTCCTTGAACTGACCGTAACCCATCAGCCGCTCGAAGCGCGCCTCGGTCAGCTTGTCGCCCGGCGTGTCACGCAACTGGCGCCAGCTCTCCTGCAGGGCTTTTTTCAGTGATTGCATCATCGCCTCATGATCGCGGTGCGCGCCGCCCAGCGGTTCGTTGACCACCTTGTCGATCAGGCCCAGGGTTTTCAGCCGGCTCGCGGTAATGCCCAGCGTCTCGGCGGCGTCGGCAGCGCGCTCCGCGCTTTTCCAGAGGATGGACGCGCAGCCTTCGGGTGAAATAACCGAATACGTCGAATACTGCAGCATCAGGGTCACATCACCGACGGCGATGGCCAGCGCGCCGCCCGATCCGCCCTCACCGATCACGGTGCAGATGACCGGCGTTTTCAGCGCCGCCATCGCATACAGGTTGCGGCCGATCGCTTCCGACTGACCGCGCTCTTCGGCGCCGACGCCGGGATAGGCGCCGGGCGTGTCGATGAAGGTGAATACCGGCACCGAGAATTTCTCCGCAAGCTTCATCAGCCGCAGCGCCTTGCGGTACCCCTCAGGCCGCGGCATGCCAAAATTGCGGTGGATCTTTTCCTTGGTGTCGCGCCCCTTCTGGTGGCCCAGCACCACCACGGTCTGTCCGCCGAAACGCGCCAGCCCGCCGACGATCGCCGGATCATCAGCATAAGTCCGGTCGCCGTGCATTTCCTCGAAATCGGTGAACAGGCCGTTGATGTAATCCAGGGTGTACGGTCGTTGCGGATGGCGCGCCACCTGCGCGATCTGCCAGGCGCTCAGCTTCGCGTAAATGTCCTTGGTCAGCGACTGGCTCTTTTTCTGCAGGCGGCCGATTTCCTCGGAAATATCCAGCGCCGAATCGTCCTGCACGAAGCGCAGTTCCTCGATCTTGGCTTCCAGATCGGCGATCGGCTGTTCGAAATCGAGAAAGGTCGTTTTCATGGGGCAGAATGATACAGGACGCGGCGATGCAGGGCTTGCAACGGGGTATCGATCCTCATCGCCTCCCGCACGATTCAATACCAGGCGACGTCGCTGCCGCGCGGATCATTCGCCGCCTGCGCGGCGCCGTTGCGCGGCAGATAAACCGCCTGCATGTTGCCCCACTTGCGGTTTACCGTGCGCAGCACGTGCCCACGGGCTTCCAGCGCGGCGCGCCATGCATCGCCGAAGCCTTCCGGCTCAACCTCGATGCGGTCCGGCCAGTACTGGTGGTGGTAACGCGGCATTCCGACCAGCCGCTGCAGGTCGACCGCGGGATTACGCACGTATTCCATCACCGCCAGCAGCACCTGGCTGATGATGCGCGAGCCGCCGGGCGCACCGAGCACCAGCACGCCCTTGCCGTCCTCGACGAAGGTCGGGGTCATGCTCGACAGCGGCCGTTTTCCCGGAGCGACGCCGTTGGCCGCGCCGCCGCGCAACTGGAAACTGTTGGCGACACCGGCGCGCAGCGTGAAGTCGTCCATTTCATTGTTGAGCAATACACCGGTGCCGCGGCCGACGACACCGGAGCCGAACAGCAGGTTGATGGTCAGCGTCGCCGCAACGCGGTTGCCTTCGCGATCGACGATCGAAAAATGCGTGGTGTTGGCGCTGCCGCCGCCATCGTCCGTGGACAACGGCGGCAGCGGCGTCGCACGCTCCCGGGATATTGATGCAACATATTGTTTTAAAATATCTTTTTTTACAAGCTCTGCGACCGGCACTGCAACCCGGTCAGGATCACCAAGCCGGGAGCGGTCGCGAAAGGCACGGCGCAGGACCTCGGCCACCAGGTGCGCGGTATCGGCGTCCCGCACGTCGCCGGCGTCGAAATGTTCCAGCATGCCCAGTGCCTGCGCCAGCGCGATGCCGCCGGCCGAAGGCAGCGCCGCGGCGGTGATCACGGCGCCGCGGTAGGTGAAGCGCACCGGCGCACGTTCGACCACGCGGTACGCCGCGAGATCTTCCAGTTGCCACACCCCGCCCGCAGCGTTGACCGAATTGACCAGCGCCTGCGCCACTGGCCCGCGATAAAAACCGGCCGCGCCGTCGCGCGCAATGCGCTCCAGCGTCGCCGCCAGGTCGGGTTGGCGCAATACATATCCCGCGGCCGGGGCCTCGCCGTTGTCGAGGAACACCGAAGTTCCGGGCGTTGCGCGCAGCATCGCGGTACGCAGCCGCGCGATCCGTGCGTAACGCCGATCCGTCGCGAATCCGTCACGCGCCAGGAGTACCGCCGGTGCCAGCGTCTCGGCCAGCGTCAGCCTGCCGTAACGCCGCGCCAGGTGTTCGAGTGCGGCGGGCGTGCCCGGTATGGCTGCGGCCGTGCCGCCGCGCGTGGACGCCCCCTTGATCAGGCTGCCGTCCTCCGCAAAAAAATGCACGGGCAATATGCCCGACGGCGCCGTCTCGCGCGCGTCGATCATCACCTGGTGCCGGTCGGCCGCGCGGTGCAGCAGGAAAAATCCGCCGCCGCCCAGCCCCGAGGAATACGGCTCGACGACCGCAAGCGCCGCCGCCACCGCGACCGCGGCATCGAAGGCATTGCCGCCGCGCGCCAGTATTGCCTCACCAGCAGCGGTGGCCAGGGGATGCGCCGATGCAATGGCTGCGCGCGGGACATCCGCCGCCTGGGCGGCAGCGCCCGCCAGCGTCACCGCCAGCATGAATGCGCGGAACATGCGCGCGGCGATCACCGGCATCGCTCAGCGCCGCAGATGCCGCGCAAAGAACTCCTCGGCGCGTTTCAGCGTGTCCTGCAGCGCGAGGCGGTTCGGTTCGTGGCTCTGCTTGGTCTTGCCGGGATCGTCGTACGAATGATGGGCACCGTCATACCAGTGAAACTCGATGGCGGCGCCGCGGGCGCGCAGCTTCTCCGCGAAGGTCCGGCACACCGTCGGTGACACCTCCTCGTCGTCCTCGGCCACCGCCATCAGCAGCGGCGCGTAATTGACGTAATCGGGCTCGGCGTTCTGCACGCGGCAGCTCGGATACTGCGCAATCGCCGCGCGGAATCCGGACTCCACGCCCGAATTGGGCAGACCCGGCGGCCGCGGACCCAGCGCCGCCAGCACCGTCATGCCGCCGTTCGACCAGCCCTGCACGCCGATGCGATCTCCCGCCACGTCCTTGCGGCTGCGCAGATAGGCCAGCGCCCCGTAGGCGTCCAGCGGCCGTATCGCCTGCTCGCTGACTTCCAGCGGCCGGCTGTTGTATGAATGCCTGCCAAAACCGTCGCCGTAACCCCGCGGCCCGAAGCTGTCGACATGGATCGCGAGGTAGCCGCGCTGCGCCCAATAGCGGCCCCACATCCGGTGGCGCATGGTCAGTGCGCCGGCATCATGCTGGCCGCGCTTCAGCGAGGAATACGGACCGGCGCGTCCGTGCAGCATCACCACCGCCGGATGCGGGCCGGGCCCTTCGGGTGCAAACACGTAACCCGTGAGCATGGTCGTGCCGTCGGCGCTCCTGAAATGCACCGTATCGATTGCGGCAGCGGCCGCAATGCCGCCCCACAGGTTCAGCAAATAGACCAGCCATGCGATGCGCTTCACGGATTCCTCCTTGTCGCGTCGTCAGGGCAGCGCTTTGGCTCCGGCCGCAGCGCGATTTGCGGCGTGCGCCGCATCTCGCCGCATCAGCGCAGCCGCAACCGCCAGCAGCACGGCATCCAGCCAGAACACCGGCACCATGCCGAAAGCCGCGCTCAGCGAACCGAACACGAACGGCACCAGTATCTCGGTGCCCTTGTTGACCATCTGCCGCATGCCCATCGCTTCGCCCGAGCGCCCCGCCGGCGCACGGTTGTAGGCCAGCATCATCGACAGCGGGCTGCCGCAACCCAGCCCCATGCCCAGCACAAACGAAATCAGCAGCAGCGTGGCAAAACTCTTCACGAACGGGAACACCAGGCACACCACTGTGGCCAGCAGCAGCGACGCCGCCAGCACGCGCTCCTCGCTGGAACGCTTCACCAGGTGCGGCATCACCAGGCGCACAATCAGCAGCGCCAGGCCGAAGGCGCCGAGGATCAGGCCGATTTCAGTGGCGCTCAGGCCGATGCGGTGGCCATAGATCGGCAGCAGCAGGTTGTAGAGTTCGAGCCCGGTCTCAATGATGCCCGCGGTGATCAGCGCGCGGCGCAACGGCCGGTCGCGCACCAGGTCGCTGAAACGGTGGTTTGCCTTCTCCGCCGGAGTTGACGGCACGTGCGTGCTGCGCGGCAGCCAGCCGCGCCAAAGCGCCAGCGCCAGCACCGGCAGCACCGGCATCACCGCCAGTACCGCAAAAGTGGCACGATGCCCCACGGCATCGATCAGGAATCCGGATGACATCGGCCCGAGCAGCGCGGTGATGCCGATGCCGAGGCTGAACCAGCTGTAATTCCTGGTGCGGTCCTGCCCTTCGGCCATGGCGCCGATCAGGTGCTGCACGGCGACGGTATAAAAGATGTAGCAAAAACCGATCAGCGCCGCGGCGATGTAGAGCACCTCGAGCCGTTGCCAGATGAACGGCAGCGTCAACCCAAGGAGCAGGCCTAATGTGCCAAAAAGCATAGGCCGGCGAAAACCGATGCGGTCGGAAATCCTGCCGGCGTACACCGACAGCAGCAGCGGGAACAGCGCGTAGGTCGAGAACAACACGCCGACAAAAAATTCATTTGCGCCCAGTTCCAGCGCCGTCAGCGACATCAGCACCTTGCTGCCCTTGTAGGCGGTGTGCGTGAGCACGCAAAGGAGCACGATGCGGAAGATCGGCGGCAGGGTCACGGCGGGCACGGCGCCCTCGGGGCACGACCGGAACTCGGGAGGCGCATCACGGAATGAAAATGTTCTTGGTGGGAGGTGGCGGTGGCGTGTATTTTATCGCATCAACCCGCTACCACATCCGGATGCACACATCATGAAACTGCAGAATATCGGAGTCATCAGTCCCGGCGACATGGGCCAGGCGGTCGCCGCCTCCCTGAAACAGAAGGGCTTCGCCGTCCACACCGCGCTCGACGGCCGGAGCGAACGCACCAAAACCCTCGCCCGCGAAGCAGGGCTCAACGACTGCGGCACCGTGCAGGGCGTGGTCGAGACCTGCGACATGCTGCTGTCGATCCTCAACCCGGCGGCCGCGGTGGACAACGCGCGCGCCGCAGCAGCGGCGATCAAGGCTACCGGCAAACGCTGTGTATTCGTCGACTGCAACGCGGTGGCGCCGCAGACCGCCGGGGAAATCGACGCCATCATCCGCGCCGCCGGCGGCAGCTGCATGGACGGCGGCATCATCGGCCCCCCGCCGCGCGGCAAGGCCAGCATGCGGCTCTACGTATCCGGTCCCGGGGCTTCCGTCATGGAAGCGCTGGCCACCCCCGGCATCGATGTCCGGGTCATGAGCGAGCGCATAGGCGACGCTTCCGCGATCAAGATGTGCTACGCCTCCTACACCAAGGGCGCGGTCGCTCTCGGCGTTGAAATGCTGATGGCGGCCCGGCGGCTGGGTGTCGACGAGGCACTCGACCGGGAGCTGCTGGGCAGCGCGGCCGACAACCGCAACTGGGTACTCAGCCGTCTGACGGTTATGCCGCCCAAGGCCTACCGCTGGGTTCCGGAAATGCTGGAAATCGCCAAGACCTTCGAAGGCGTCAAACTGACGCCGCGCATCCTTCTCGGCGCCGCCGACATGTATGAAATGATCGCTCAGACGCCGCTGGGCCGCGAATCTCCGGAGGAAGCACGGGCAAAGGGCCGCTACAGCCAGGCCATCATCAACGGCCTCGCGGACTGAACAGTACGGTCAGACGCGGTAGATCGACCGCCGGTCGCGGCTGAACGCCACCGCGGGCTGCACCCGCTCCTTGCGCGAATATCCGGGGCGGATCTCGCCGGTGCCTTCGAGCAGGATTTCCCGGCGCACCAGGTGCAATTCCTCGCCGTTGTCACGGATGAGGAATATGCCGTTGGTGCTGTGGTCGACCAGATAGAACTGGGTGCGTTCCACCCGGATCGTCGCATGCCGGCGCGAAACAAGCGGGTCATCAATCCGCAATTCACACTCCGGCGCGCGGCCGATGGTGAGCACCGGGTGCCAGTAATCGACATGGCGCTCGACGCCGTCAAGCGTCAGCAGCAGGCTGCCTACGTCCTGTGGAATCATCCGCGTGATCTGGAGATTGATGTGCGTGCGCTCGGCCGCATCGTCGCGCCACAGCAGCTCATAGACAGAAGTCCGGGCGAGCGTGCTCTTGAGAATGGCATCGAACAGCGGCCGCGCATTATCGCGCCAGGCCGGCTCGAGTTCGTCGAGAGTCGGCTCGGCGATCAGCACCTGCCCCGGGGTTGCGGCATCGGCAAGGTAGGCCGCAACGTTGACGGTGTCGCCGTAGACGTCGTCCCTGCCGACCACCACCGACCCGACATGCAGGCCGATGCGGATCTCGATGACGACGCCGCCCGGACGGAAGGAATTTATCGCCTGCTGCATCTCGATCGCAGCGTCCACCGCGCATCCGGCGTCCGGAAACAGGCACATCACCGCGTCGCCCAGCGTCTTCACCAACCGGCCCTGGTGGCGCGGCAAGACGCCCTGCATGACATCGAGACAGGCGCTGACGATTTTAAGCGCCTCGATGTCGCCAAGGCGGCGATAGAGTCCGGTACTTTCCACGACGTCGGCAAAAAGCACTGCCAGATCGTCGACGTTACTGTTAGGCATAGTGGAGAATGGATGTCTGATCCGTGAAGCGCGGTTATTCGGGCGCCACGACGCATTACGGCAACGAGCGAACAATACTTTAAGGCCTCGGACCGGCAAAGGCAAAAAGTCATCGCCGCGTCGACAAACCATGGCCAAAGCCTCACAATTCCCATATGAAATCCGACCTGGAGCACCATTGAGCACAGCGTCCGACACCAGCAACATGGCCCTTTTCTGCGACTTCGAAAACGTCGCGCTCGGCGTGCGCGAAGCCAAGTACGCCGATTTCGACATCAAGAAAGTCCTCGAGCGATTGCTGCTGAAGGGCGACATCGTCGTCAAAAAGGCCTACTGCGACTGGGAGCGCTACCGCGAATTCAAGAAACCGATGCACGAAGCGGCTTTCGAACTGATCGAAATCCCGCACGTGCGGATGTCCGGCAAGAATTCCGCGGACATCCGCATGGTCGTCGATGCGCTGGATCTCTGCTACACCAAGGCACACGTCGACACTTTCGTCATCATCAGCGGCGACTCCGACTTCTCGCCGCTGGTTTCCAAACTCCGCGAAAACAACAAGGTGGTCATCGGCGTCGGCGTCAAGCAATCATCTTCCGACCTGCTGATCGCCAACTGCGACGAATTCATTTTCTACGACGACCTCGCCCGCGAAAAGGCCAAGAAACAGCAGAGCCGCAAGAAACGTGCTGCAGCCCCCGCGTCGACCGCAAAGTCCGGAACCACGGCCGATGCCGGCGAAAAGGATGCCGGAGACAAGAAAACCGAAGGCATAGACCTGGTCATGGAAACCATCGAGGCGCTGTTCGCCGAGCGCGGCGCCGAGGACAAGATCTGGCCGTCGATGGTGAAGCAGACGCTCAAACGCCGCCAGCCCGGCTTCAACGAAAGCTATTACGGCTTCCGCTCGTTCGGCAAACTGCTCGAGGAAGCTCAGGCGCGCAAGCTGATCGAGCTCGAGCCGGACCCGAAATCCAACGGCGTCATCATCAAGAGCTACAACCCGGATTACTGAACGTCTGCTTCCCGCAGCGGTCTGACCCTGTCATGGAGACCGCACAATCATGAATCGGCAAGGCCCCCGCATCCACATCCTCCACCGTCCGCAGGCCGGATTGCTCGAACGCATTGTGTTTTTCGTGCTCGGCCTGGTCGTACTGGTGGCGGCATTCTTTTTCATCGGCATCGCGCTGATCGCCGGCGCAATTCTTGCCGGGGTGATCCTGCTGCGTCTCTGGTGGTTGAAGCGCAAGCTGCGCGACAGCGAAGCAGATGGTGTGGTCGAAGGCGAATACACAGTCCTGGAAACGGCCATCACCGACGAAAGTCACCCGTCCGGCAATCAGTCGCCGGAGAAATAGCCGGCACCTATCCAGTGCCGAGTAAGGCAACACCAGAAGGAGCCTGCGACAACTGCGAAACGCACACCCTGTTGCGTCCTGCTTTTTTCGCCGCATACAGCGCCTGATCAGCTGCGTCGAGAAGCGTCTCGCAGGTATCGGCTGCAGGGAAAGAAGCAATGCCGCAACTGATGGTGGCGGTAAAATCAGCGTCCACAGCACGGTGCCTGATCCCGCCGAAGATTTCACGGATACCGTCAAGAATTTGGACAGCACGCTCGGCTCCGGTCCCGACCAGAAGCAGAATGAATTCCTCGCCTCCATAACGACCGATGATGTCGGTGGAGCGCACACGCTGCTGTAACTGCCGCGCCAGGCTCTTGATCACGCGGTCACCGACCGGATGCCCGAATTTATCGTTAATCTTCTTGAAATGATCGATATCGATCATTGCAATTGACAACTCCGAGCGATAGCGTCCGGCACGCGCCACTTCCGCAACCAGCCGCTCCTTGGCACTATTGTGGTTTAGCAGACCTGTGAGACTGTCGCGCACCATCAGTGAACGCAGCATACGCCCCCTCTCCGCCCTCGCCTGCAACGACGCCACCAGATGCCCGGGCCGGATCGGCTTTACCAGAAAATCATCACCGCCATCCTTCATGGCCGACATCTGACGGTCACGATCTGTTTCAGCAGACAGGAAAACGATCGGAATTCCCGCATAGGCATCCTTTTGCCGGATCACAACCGCGAGTTCCTGACCATTGCATACCGGCATCGCCATATCGATCAATATCAGATCAGGCATGAAGTTTTCAAGCTCGGACACAACCTTCATCGGGTCTGTAATGATCTCGGTGTTGAAACCCGCCTGGCGCAGGTATAGCGAATGTGCCTGCGCCTCCGGTTCGGAATCATCGACAATCAGCACCCTGCATGGCTCGACCTGATGGATGCCGGTCAGCCGGTCCATCCTGTCAATCAGCAGACCTATATAAACCGGCTTGGAAAAATAACCGCTGCATCCCGCGCGGACGGCGCCAAGGCGCGCGGCAAAATCGTCCCTTGTCGAAACAAAGACAACAGGCGGAAGATCCGCACAGACCCGGCGTAATTCGTCAAACACCGTAATCCCCGATGAACTGCCAAACATGACGTCCAGCAGGACTGCGGCGGGACGCTGAGTTCTGACGGCGGCCAGAAATTCCCCGAGGACGGAAAAGCAACGCACCTCATAACCGAAATTGCCGAGCTGAAGCATCGTATCGGCTGAGAATTCGGGGTCATCATCGACCAGATATATCAATCCCCTTACAGCATTGCTCATCACGGGTGCCATCTTGAGTCGTGACGGCTCCTCAATGACCGCGATGTCACGCAACTCGCACAGCAATCCTGACAGGTGCAAAAGCGTGGATTGCAGCGGTTTTCCTGCGTTCGTCTGAACACCGTCGATGGCGCGCTCCAGGGCGCGCGCCGCGCCGCTGAACTCGACGAATCCGAAAGTACCGGCAGCTCCTGTGAGGGAGTGCAGTAGGTGCCGCAACCGCATCACGGACTGATCATCCCAGCCGTGATCCGCGACTTCGCGCCAGACAGCCTCCACTTTCGCGATGCGCCCAGGCAGTTGCTCGCGAAACGAATCGCGCAAAGCCTTCAGCTGCAACACCGTTGACTCCTGTGACATGTTCAAGGCCTAGGCTCCAGCATCCGCCGCAGCTCCTCCGAAAGCGTCATTGGATTAAACGGCTTCGGGATCACACCCACCACGCCAAGATCGTCGTATTGTGCAACTTTGATCGGATTCACCTTGGCTGTCATGAAAATCGCCGGTATGGCGCTACAAACCGGTATTTTGCGCAGCTCCCTGAGAGTGCTCGGACCGTCCATACCCGGCATCATGACATCCAGAAGTATGCAGTCCGGATTGAACTCGGTCGCCGCACTGATGGCCGAACGCCCTGATTCACAGACCCTCACACAGAACCCGCCGATACGCTCAAGCGCGATGCTCGCTACCGTGCGAATGTCTTCCTCGTCATCGGCATACAGAATTTTCATCGCTTGTGCATTGCTCATGCCGTGACCCCGATGTTTGACTGCGACCCGGCATGCTCCCCCACCTTGCTTGAGGGCGCCATACCGGCATCGGGCAGATCGACGTGGAATACCGTACCATGCTTCGTGGACGATTCAAATCCGATTCGCCCCCCATCTGCTCGACAATCGCCTTGCTGATGCTCAGCCCCAGTCCCGTCCCGCCCTGTTGCCGGGTGTTTGAAGCATCGGCCTGGCAGAATTTCTAGAAAATCCTGGAGCGGAATTCCGGTGGAATGCCGGGCCCCTGGTCGGCAACGGAAATACGGATAAAACCATCTACCTGCCCCACCTTTACGCTGATGCTGGAGCCACCCGGGGAGAACTTCACGGCGTTTGACAGCAGATTGGCCAGCACCTGCGACAGACGATCGGCGTCGACTTCCGCCTTCACGCCGTGCAGTTCCTGCACGAACTCGATCCTGACACCAAACTGTCCGGCGTAATTGCGGCTAGTTTCGACAGCCTCGACAACCAGTGGCATCAATTCCTGCACGCGCGGATCGAAGCGCATCTTGCCTGATTCCATTTTGTGGATGTCAAGCATATCGTTGGTCAAGCGGACCAGTCGCGATGCATTCGCGCATGCGATATCGATCAGCGACTTGGCCTGAGCAGGCAGCTCCCCACCGATACCGCCGGCGATCAGTCCCAGAGACCCCATGATTTAAGTCAGAGGCGTGCGCAGTTCGTGACTGGCTGTCGACACAAATTCATCCTTGATGCGGTCCATTTCCTTGCGTTCGGTCATGTCGTAACCGATGCCAAGGTACCCGGTAATCGATCCGCTTGGGTCGAGCAACGCCGTCACGGACAGCATGACCGGGTAGCGCGAACCGTCCTTGCGGGTATAAGTCCATTCATTCTCGTCAGTAAGGCCAACCCGTGCTTTGGCAATAAAAACCTCGAATCCGGGTTGTATGTCCCTGCCAAGCTCCGCAGAGAGCTCCTGCGCGCGCCGGGCAACCTCCTGCGGATCATGCAAGATCCCGGGTGTGAGCTTGCCGACCATCTCGTCAGCCGCATAACCAAGCATTCGCTCTGCGGCCTTGTTGAATGTCAGGATCAGACCATTAACGTCCGTAGAGATGATCGTGTAGTTCGCGCTGTCGAGGATGGCACGCTGCAGCGCCATGGTTTCACGGTGCTCACGCTCGGAAGCCTTGCGTTCCGTGACATCATGCACGATCCCGGTGAACGCCAACCCCCCGTCAAGCTGCACTTCGCCGACCGCGAGATCCAGCGGAAAGATGGTTCCATCCTTGCGCTGGCCGATCACCTCGCGTCCTATACCGATGATTTTCCGATTACGGGTTTCGCGGTAATTGCACAGAAATCCGTCATGAGCACTGTGGTAAGGTTCCGGCATCAGCACTTTGACGTTTTTTCCGACCAGTTCTTCAGCGCGATAGCCAAAAATCCGCTCGCCGGCAGGATTGATCGACTCGATCCGACCGCACTCCGAGATGCTGATGATGCCGTCGACGACGTTTTCAAGCACCGCGCGGATGCGCTTCTCGTTCTCCATCAGCTCATGGGTGCTGCTCTCGGCAATCGTCAAGGCACGGCGGCGCGAAACGGACAGCATGGCCATGAATGCAAAAATCAGCACCGTCACCAGCAGGCCGCTGACGAGGATGATCCTGGACTTGCTGTAATCCACCGCAGCCTCGAATTCACGGAGGCTGCTGACCCGTATATTCCATTTCGTGCCGTGGATGTCCAGACTTTTATCCGCCACGTATCGTGGATTCGCGTTGACCGGCAGCCGCCGCGCCGCTGCATAATCATAGAGCATGTCCTCATTGGTCTTGGCACCCTCAAACAGCGTAAAGTTCACATCCCTGTTGTTACCAGAGAAAATGCCGTTCATCAGATCTTTGATCCGGTAAACACTGTAGACGTAGCCAATGATGTCGGCATGACGTTCCGTCACACTCTCTGGAATAAACCCTTTGGCATAAACCGGGAGATACATCAGCAGGCCGAACTGCGGGTCCTGGCCGTTCTCCTGCACCAGCGTCACCTTGCCGGAAATTGCCATGCTGCCGGTTTCCCGGGCATGATCCATCGCCGCACGACGAACCGCTTCCGAATACATGTCGTATCCGAATGCACGCAAATTTCGACTTCTGAAAGGCTCCAGGTAGATGATCGAGGTGTAGACGTCGCGCCGGCCCGCAGGCTTCACTGTGTAATCGGGAAACCCCTCCGCACGAATCTCTCGGATATGTTCATCCAGTTCATGCGGCCGGATGATTTTCGAATAGCCAAGGCCCTGGATACCGGGAAATGATTGCCCGAGCTGCAGATTGACGAAGTATTGCCGCCACGCCTCGCGGCTGACACGATCGGATGCAGCCATCAGACCCACACCGCCACGCATCACCTGCTCGTAATCCTCCAAACGCCGTTTAATGCTTCCGGTGATCGACTCAACGGATTTCTCGAAGCGTCTCTCGGCAAGAACTTCAGCCTGCCTGTTCGTGGTATGCCAGGCGAACAGCGTGACACTGAGTTCCACGAGCAGCACCAGCCACAGCCCCAGCGACAGGCTGCCATGGGACCAGATAACGCTATTCCAGATTTTCTTGACACGCACGTGCACCGGTAATCCCTACGGGCAGACCGCCATCGGTTGAATGGAAGTCAAATTAACGGCCCGCACTGCGGCGACTTAAG
Organism: Burkholderiales bacterium; assembly: GCA_049433545.1. Classification (GTDB taxonomy): domain Bacteria; phylum Pseudomonadota; class Gammaproteobacteria; order Burkholderiales; family SG8-41. The sequence continues at coordinate 23,284 of JBMTEY010000025.1, forward strand.
CTTGGGCAATAGTATGCACAAGAAATTGATACAACTATTTGATTTTAATGATTTTTATAAGATCGAAAATCACATCACCCGGCGCTACCCGACCTTGACAGTTTAGCTCGAAAAATCCGGTGTCGAACCCAAGTATTTGTATTTATTATGTATTTTTTCCGACAGCTGCGATCTTGCCCTGCGTGCGCAGATCGAAACGGTCGACGGTGACAATGATCCGCTCGTGCGTGCCCTCGCCGATGCGCTCGACTTCATCCTCAGCCCACACCCGGAAAGTGAGCTTGCGGCCATCGACTTTGGTGACCTCGGCATGCGCAGTCACCCGCATGCCCACCGGCGTGGCCGCGGTATGGCTGACGTCGAGCCGCGTACCCACGG
>JBMTEY010000026.1:0-23570 GCA_049433545.1 Burkholderiales bacterium
CCCGATCCGAATTCTGGATCACGGTCCGGCACTGGCTGACCGCCACCCTGATTGCAGTCGGCGTGATCTCCGGCGGCACCGTGATCATCAAACAGCAGACGAGCGAACTCGAGGCGCGCCAACAGTACGACATACTGCAGTTGGGCTCGACGCTGCGGGCGCGGCTGATGCGCGAACTCAACAGTGTGCTTTATCTCACCAGTGGCCTGAACAGTTATCTCGCCGTACGCCACAGCCAGATGCAGCGCGACGAGGTCGAAGCCATACTGGCCGGGCTCTACAGTGAGTCACGGCACGTCAGGAACTTCGGCATCGCTGTCGGCTACACCCTGACCTACATCCATCCGATCAAGGGCAACGAGAAGGCCATCGGCCTGCATTACCCAAATGTGCCGGCGCAATGGCCCGATATCCAGCGCGCAATCGTCCTCAAGAAACCGATGCTGATCGGCCCGCTGAAACTGGTGCAGGGCGGCAACGGCCTGATCTACCGGGTACCGATTTTCATCCAAGGCCAATACTGGGGGCTGGTATCCACGGTCATCGACTCCGATTCGCTGCTGGACACCGCACTGAAGGAAAGCCTGGTCAACGAATACGCCATCGCCATCCGGGGCAAGAACGGCCAAGGCATGAAAGGCGACGTGTTCCGGGGTGACGCCGCCCTGTTCAGCCAACCTGGAACGCAACTCATCGACATTGACGTGCCGGGCGGCAAATGGGTGCTCGCCATCCACAGCAACAACCCCTTCCAGCAGCAGCTGCAGAAAGTCTTCAACATCATGATCTGGTTCCTGGGCCTGATGCTAGGCTGGTTCGCCTACACGGTTCTGGAACAACGCTCGACGCTCGCCCGGCTCGCGCTCTACGACGGACTGACCGGCCTGCCCAACCGCGTGCTGGTCCAGGATCGCGTGGACCATGCGATGTCGATCCAGCGCCGCGACCAGCAGCGCAATTACCTGCTGCTGTTCATCGACCTCGACGGCTTCAAGCAGGTCAACGACCAGATGGGCCACAAAGCCGGCGACATCGTGCTGCAGCAGGTGGCGCAGCGCATCGCGCGCGTGCTGCGCGACACCGATACCGTCAGCCGCTGGGGCGGCGACGAGTTCATCGTGTTCATGGAACAAGTCGATCCGGCCATGGCGCAGACCATCATCGAAAAAATCCGCACCGCGGTCGAGATGCCGGTCAATGTCGGCAACCGCGAAGCCCGGGTCGGTGCATCGATCGGCACGGCCGTGGCACCCGCCGACGGCACCAACCTCGCGGTGCTGGCCCGCGCCGCCGACGAACGGATGTACGCCGAAAAACGCCGGCGCAAATCGGACGAAGGTGTCCGCTGAGCCCGGCGGCCGCTACTTCAGCATCAGCGGGATTCCGCTGAGAATCAGGACCACGCATACCACGCGACGGAAAGTTGCATCGCTCATGCCGGTATGCACACGGTCGCCGAGAAAGATGCCGGTCAGCATGAACGGCAGGGCGGCGGCGAACAGCAGCAGCGAATCGCGGCCGAATTCGCCGACCGCGAAATAACCGATGCCGCGCATCACCGCCATGGTCATCATCAGCGCCGCCAGCGTGCCGCGGAACTGTTCCTTGGTCACCCGCAGCGCGTCCATGTAGATCGCGAAAAACACGCTGGCCATGGTGCCGAATATCGTGCCCACCGCGCCGGCCATGAAACTCGCCGCAGTCGCCAGTCCGCGCGGCGCATGGCCGGTAGCGCCGGCGCGCATCTGCCACAGCACGAACAGGCCGTACCCCGTCACCAGCGCCCCCAGACCTCTCGCGAGCAATACCGCATCGAGCACCGTGAACAGGTAGAGCCCTGCCGCGATGCCCAGCGTGCATGACGGCAGTATGCGCAGGATCATCGGCATCGAAACATGGCGCCGGTCCTTGCCGAACAGCGTGGCCGACGACGAGATCGTCAGCAGCGTCCACACCGGCACCAGCACTTTCATCGGGATCACCAGCGCCATCAGCGGCATCGCCGCGAATCCGCCGAAACCGGTGCTGCCGCGCAGCGCAAAACCCGCCAGCAGCACCACCGCGCAATAGCCCCACGCCCAGACCGGCAGTTCAATCACAGTAATACCTCAACGCGCCGCGCCGTTGAGTTCGATCAACCGCATTACTTCGGCGGCGGCGCCCTGCGCCTCCTCGCGCGTCAGCCGTTCTGCGGCGTCGGCATCGCGTTTGCGGATCGCAGCGAGAATTGCGCGCAGGCCCTTCACGCTCTCCTTCGAACGGCTGTCGGAACGGCGCGGATGCGACAACCCCAACGCGCGCCAGCGCCAGATGCGCGCGTGCAGCGTACCGAGCATCGACGACAGCGTTTCGCTGCCGGCGCCCTGGAACAGCACGTCGTAGAAACGGTTCTTGGTTTCCAGCACTTCCTGGGCGTCGCCGCGCTCATAGGCGCCGGCCACCACATCGAGCGCCTGGGCGAGACGCTTCAGTTCGGCATCACCGGCGTTGTGCACGAACAGCCGCGCGGCGAGCCCCTCAAGTACCGCGCGTATGGTGTAGAGATCTTTTGCTTCGTCCAGCGACAGCGCACGCACCACCGGTCCCTTGTTCGGCACGTTGGCAATCAGGCCTTCGCTCTCGAGCTGGCGCAGCGCTTCACGGATCACCGTGCGTGACACGCCCATCATCTCGGTCAGTTCGCGTTCGGTCAGCCGCGCACCAGGCGCCAGCCGGCCGTCGATGATCGCGCCGCGCAGACCGTCGAGCACCTGCACCCGGAGTGGTGCCGCAAGTCTTTGAATTCTAAGTGTATTTTTATCGGGCATGGCTGGCGGCGATGTCATCCAGGTCATTCCGTTGACCCTTCCTGTAATACCGTAATACGATATTACGTCCTGATGCCTGCGGCAAGTTTTTTTGACGACCGCGCATCCCGGGCTTTCCATTCCGAAGAACACAGTGAGGAGCACCCAAGCATGAGCACCCCCGTCAAAGTCGGCATCGTCGGCCTCGGCCGCTGGGCCAAGGTACTGACCCGCGCCGCCAAGCAGTCGGACAAGATCCAGATCGTCGCCGGCTACAGCCGCTCGCAGGAAAAACGCGATGCCTTCGCCAGCGAAATGGGCGTGCCGTCGGTGCCCGACATGCAAACCATGCTCTCCAACCCCGAGATCAAGGGCGTGGTGCTGACGGTGCCCAATGAACAGCATCTGCCGATGGCAGAAATGGTCGCCAAGGCAGGCAAACATGTCTATACCGAGAAGCCGATCTCGCAAACCCTGGAAGACGGCCTGAAAATCGAAGCGCTGCAGAAGCAGCACAAGGTCACCGTCACCGTCGGCCACCGCGGGCGGCTGATGGCCGGCATCCGCATCATCAAGTAAAAAATCGACGCCGGCGAACTGGGACGCGTCGCCTTCATGGAAGCCAACTTCTCCAACGAACGCGCGCTGGAACTGACGCCGCAGACCTGGCGCTGGTACAAGGACCGCGCCCCGGCGGCCCGCTGTCGCAGCTGGCGATCCACCAGTTCGACGTGCTGCACATGCTCGGCGGCGAACCGCAGGAAGTGTCATCGATGGCCTCCAAGCTCTCGCCGGTCGGCGCCGAGGTCGACGACCAGTCGATGTCACTGGTGCGCTTCAAGGACGGCAAGCTCGGCTATGTCGGTTCGTGCTGGACTTCTCCAGGGATTTTCTCGGTGCGCGTGTTCGGATCCAAGGGCCTGATGCACTACGAAATCGACTTTGGCACCTGGGACACCCCGCACCTGCTGCATAAAAATTCCGTGCTCTACATTCAGCGCGGCAAGGACGGCTGGGGCAAGCGCGAGGACATCAAGCTGCCGGAGTCCGACATGTTCCGCGCAGAGCTCGAAGCCTTCGCCGGAAGCTGCCTGTCGGGCAAACCCAACGAGCTGACTGCGCACAACGGCAACGTGGCGGTAGCACTGACCAACGCCGCGCTGAAATCGATAGACCGCAAGGGCGCCTGCGTCAGCATAGAGGAAGTGATGAACGACGCGCGCGCCAAAAACCAGTCGAAACAGGCTGCGTAAACCGGAGACCGTCATGTCCCACGCATCTTCAACACTTTCTACGCGCTATTTCATCGACCTCACCCAGCCCGAGATCGCTGCGCAGCTGAAGAAAAACCCGCTGGTGATCCTGCCTGCAGGCAGCGTCGAGCAGCACGGCCCCCACCTGCCCACCGGCACCGACATCTACGCCGCCAACGTGATCAGCCACGCCGTGGCCGAGCGCATGGACGGTCTGGTGCTGCCGGGCGGACCGCTGGGCGTGACGCCGATGCACATGCCCTTCGAAGGCACAATGACGTTGACGCCGGACACCTACCAGCGCGTCGTCGTCGAATCCTGTGCCTCCACCGCACAGCATGGCGCAAAGCGCCTGATGATCCTCAACTGGCACGAGGGCAACATTCCCTCGCTCGCTATCGCTTCCGAAAAACTGCATCGCGAAGTCGGCATGAGCGTGATCGTGGTGCAGGCCTGCTATGTCGCTGCCGAACTTTACGGCCACGACTGCGGCGGACTCACCCACGGCGGTGAAATCGAGGCGCTGGCGGTGCTGGCCTATCAGCCGGAACTGGTGCACCTCGACCGCATCGATTATTCGTCGGACCACGGCCACGGCCGCAAGTGGGACCGCCTGCGCCGCACCCGCAGCTACCAGCCGGTGCTGCGCGACATCAAGACCATCGCTGCCACCGGCTGGTACGGCGCGCCGGAACACGCCACCGCCGCCAAGGGCCTGAAAATGCTCAACGACATCGCCGATGCCATCGCCAAGGAGTGCGGCGAGATCTTCGCGCTGCTCGACGAGGCACAAGGCGGGACGGCCGAGATCAAGCACCTGAAGGTGGCCAGCTGATGGCCAAGGTGCTGACCCAGGCCGAAGCCAAAAGCATGGGCCTGCCGGGCCGCAAATCGCTGGAGATCGTCTCCGGCGAAAAAGGCTCGCAGGCAGTGACCTTGCGGCTGGTCGAGATTCCGCCGGCCAATCCCGGCGACGCGCCGCGCGGCAAACACTTCCACCAGGGCTTCGAGGAATGCATCTACGTGATGTCCGGCGAAGGCTGCACCGAAGCCGACAGCGGCAGCTACCCGCTGAAAGCCGGCGACACCATCCTGATTCCTTCCGGCGAGAAACACGCAACCCGCAACACCGGCAGCGAACCGCTGGTGCTGCTGTGCTTTTTCCCGGTCAACAACATCGCCCAGCGCACCCAGGAACACAAAGCCTGATTCGTTCCGCGCGTCCGCAATAACCGAAAGTCCCCGCCATGAGCATTGATGTCGTCTGCCTGCGCCCTGAAGCCGATTTCACCCGCGTCGGCGTCACCCCGCCGAAGAACCTCAACATCGCCTACTGCAAGCCCGACGACGCCGATCTGCCGGCGTTGATGAAGGAAGCGCGCGCGGTAGTGATGCCCGCGGTCGGCCCCAAGCTGCCAGCATCATTGTTTGAAGGCACTTCGCTTAAAGTCGTGCAGATCACCGGCGCCGGCGTCGACCGCCTGGATGAAGCAGCGTTGAAGAAACTCGGGATTCCGGTCGCCAACGTCCCCGGCGGCAGCAATTCCGCCGTTGCCGAATACGTTACCGCCTGCGCCTCGGTGCTGCTGCGCCGCTTCGCGTGGTCGGACGCCGAGATCAAGAAAGGCAATTACGTCGCCTTCCGCAACCGCATGATGGCCGACAACCTCGCCGGCATCGACGGCGCTACCGTCGGCATGGTCGGCATGGGCGTGATCGGCATCGCGGTGGCGCAGGCTTTCCATCGCATCGGCTGCAGCATCATCTATTTCGATCCGGCACTGAAGGACAAATCACAGGCCGACGCGATGAACGCCAAGGCGCTGCCGCTCTACGAGCTACTGAAAACCGCTGACGTGGTCACGCTGCACGTGCCGCTGCTGCCGGCAACCCAAAACCTGATTGGCGCCCCGCAACTGGCACTGATGAAAAAGGACGCGGTGCTGATCAATGCCGCGCGCGGCGGCGTGGTCGACGAGGCCGCGCTGGCACAGGCGCTCACCGACAACCGCATCGCCGGCGCCGCCGTCGACGTCTACAGCATCGAGCCCGCCACGCCGGACAATCCGCTGCTCAAGCTCACCGGCGAAGCCGCTTCGCGCCTGCTGCTGACGCCGCATGTCGCCGGGGTCACCCGCCAGTCGGCGGCCTTCCTGTTCAAGGCTTCCTGGGAAAACGTCCAGAATGTGCTGAACGGAGCGGCACTGAAATACCGCGTCTACTAAAATACGGGGCAGGCGGCGCCTGACGTCGCCGCATCCGGAGGAGCCCCGTTGAAACAGAACAAGACCCTCGGCGTCGCCGTCATCGGCGCCGGCCGCATCGGCACGCTGCGCGCGCGACTCGCCGCCAAACACCCTTCCGTCGGATTTCTCGCCATTGCCGACATTGATCCAGCAAAGGCCAAGGCGCTAGCCGAAACGACCAAGGCCGATTTCCACACCGGCAACAACTTCGAAGCCATCGAACACCCCGAGGTCAACGCGGTGTTCGTGTCCACGCCCGAAGGCGAACACGCCGCACCGATCAAGCGCGCGCTCGAACTCGGCAAGCCGGTGCTGGTGGAGAAACCCATCGCGCTGGCGCTGGGCGACGCCGAAGACATCCTCGCGACGCTGAAAGCCACCAACGGCAAGCTGCGCGTCGGTTACAGCCGCCGCTACAAGGACTGCTACCTGCGCGCCAAGGAGCAGATGATCCAGGGACGTCTCGGCCGCGTCACCGGTGGCCTCGCCCGCGTCTACAACTCAAGAGCGCAGGCATTCGCCATACTGAAACGCGATCCGCACGCGACGCCGGTGCTGGACGTGCTGACTTACTACGTCGACCTGATGTGCTGGTTCCTCGAAGGCAATCCGCCGGTGGAAGTGGTCGCGCGCGGGCAGAAAGGCATTTTCCGCGACGCCGGCTACGGCGCCGACGACGTGACCTGGGCCATCGTCACCTTCGCCGACGGCGCGGTGATCAATTTCGGCGTGAGCTATGCGCTGCCGGCGAAATACCCGACGCTGGGCCAGTCCGACCGCGTCGAACTGCTCGGCACCGAAGGCACGATGATCATCGACGACGACCACATGGACCACGTGCTCTATTCGGACAAGGGCATCCCCCATGCCTATGTACCGGATCACGCGGTGAACATGGCTTTCCTCGGCAGCAACACGGCGGGCGACTGGGCAGTGGGTGACTTCTGGGGGCCTCTGGGCAACGAAACCCGCGCCTGGCTCGACCATCTCGTCACCGGCAACCCGGTGGTGCACACCACGCCGCAACAGGCACGGATCAATCTCGAGACGACGATTGCGATCGAGCGCTCGGCGAGGGACGGCAAGCCGGTACGATTGCCGCTGGAGTCCTGAACACGACACGGGGCCGCCAACGCCCAGGCGACCCCGTGTCACTGCAGATCATCACCTCCTTTCAGGTCTGCAACTGCCTGCCTCCGATTTTTTCACCGCCGTTGCCGGCAAACACTTCACGCCATTTCACCGGCGCGGTGAGCTGCATCAGCGCGAACAGCGTGACGATGGCGCCGACGGTCACCGCGAGCCCGGTCAGGCCCTTGAAGAAAAACGCGTACGAAAACAACACCAGGTAGAGCAACTGCGCTGCCCCTGCGGCAAGGAATGCGTAGCGGCCGCCGATCGCCGCGCGCAGGTAGGAGAGGGTCAGGAACAGCGAGGTTGCCGCGGCCGTGCCGAATGCGAGGTGGATGCTGACCTGGTCGGCCAGGTATGCAAACAGCAGGTGGAAGGAGAAAAACGCGGCGGCGAGGAAGAAGAAGTGCATGGGGTGGATGTCGATGCCGCGCACCACGCCGATGGCGAGCAGCACCACGATGAAAAAGAACAGCGATACCGGAGCAAAACGGGCGATCTCTGCGGCCAGCGGTCCCGGCTGCAGCTTCTCCGGCATCAGCAGCGCGATGTTGACCCCGGCGACCAGCCGGCGGAATTCCCACACCAGGTGCCAGCCGTTGTCGGTGAGTTCCTTGCGCGTGGGCGACATGCCGTCCTCCGGAAAATCGACATCGCGGAAATCGGTGGTCACCGCCAGCCGGAAATTGCGTACCTCGGACACGCCATCGCCAAAGTTGTAGGCCCAGCGCGAGAGGCCCTGGCTGCGGTAACCGGCGCGCAGCGTCACCCGTTCCTCCGGCGCCAGTTCCACCGTGCCGACGATGCGCCCGCCTTTGGCCGCCGGCGGCTGCAGCCACGGCTTGCCGTCGACCTCGAAACGCAGGTCATCGAACACCGCCTTCTGCGCCGGGAACGGCAGCGCGATTTCAAGCACCCGGGGTTCGCGGTGGGGATTGGCCAGCGTGTATGCGCCGTCGAAACGCACCCCGTAGGTGGAATACCACAGCAACCCCTTCTGCCGGTGCTGCAGCGACAGGGCGGCGCGCACATCACCGGAATCCAATGCCACCGGTTCGGTGACGCGCTTGGTCACGGTCTTGCGCGTTTTCATGCCATGAACCTCGGTTTCGACCTGCTGGGTGTCGTAGCGCACCGCAGCGATCACCGGCGGTTGCTGTACTTGTGGCGCGCCCCACAGCTGCACCACACGGTTGCGCAGTCCCTGATCAGCCTGGTGGGTGCGGCTGCTGGTGACGCCGGCGAGTACCCACCAGGCAATGACGGTGCAGCAGTAAATGAAGCCGATGGCGATCAGGCGGCGGGTCATGTCAGATCCTGTTGTTGATATCGGTTTTTGCGGTCAAGGCGCTGTGGGCCAGAAGCTGGTGACCGGCACAGCTTGCGCAGTGCCGCGTCGTGATGTCGGGGAGGAAATCATGGGGTTTGCTCACGCAAGCACCAGCCACCGGCCCACAGCGCCCTGCCCGTTCAGGCACCCGCCGTGGCCAGCAGCGTAACCACCGCCGCGCAGGCCAGGCCGATCAGCACGCCTGCCGCCGCCGCGCGCGCCAGCAGGATGCAGAAATCCCAGGCGACCTGGCGGGTCGTGAGCACGGTGCGGGTGACTGTCGCGTTGGGGGATGCGTTCATCTGTGTTCTCCTCTGAAATGCGCCCCGATCGGGCAGGGTCATTTCAGCAAGCCAGAGTGGCAGCGCCATGCCGCGACATGGCAAAGCGGCGAAGAATTGTGGCAAACCGATGGCAGCGGCCGCCGCTGCGTGTGGCTGCGGTATAGTCGGAGCACGCAAAAAAGACCATGCCGCAACGCATCGCCATCATCGAAGACGACCCTGCCATCGGCGCCAATTACGCCGATGCACTGACTGCGCACGGCTACGCGGTGCAGCTCTACCCTGACCGCGCAAAGGCCATGGCCGGGCTGGAGGCGCAGCTGCCCGACCTGGTGCTGCTCGACATCGGGCTGGGCGGCGACCCGGACGCCGGCTTCGCCCTGTGCCGCGACCTGCGCGGCCGTTCGGCGACGCTGCCGATCATTTTCCTGACCGCGCGCGACAGCGAATTCGACATGGTGTCGGGGCTGCGCCTCGGCGCCGACGACTACGTCACCAAGAGCGTCAGCCTGCCCCACCTGCTGGCGCGCATCGCCGCGCTGTTCCGCCGAGCCGGGGTCGGCAGCACCGCCGAAACCGGCGAAGACACGCTGAACCGCGGCGCGCTGACCATGGACCTCAAGCGTTTCACGGTACGCTGGAATGGCCGCGGCGTCGACCTGACGCTGACCGAGTTCTGGCTGGTGCACGCGCTGGCGCGCCACCCCGGGCACGTCAAGAACCGCGAGCAGCTGATGGCCGAGGCCCACATCGTCGTCGACGACAGCACCATAACCTCGCACATCAAGCGCATGCGCCGCAAGTTCATCGCGGTCGACGCCGCCTTCGACCGCATCGACACGGTGTACGGCATGGGCTACCGGTGGAAAGCGGAAACCTGAAGCGCCCGGCGCTGGGACTGCGCGCCAAGCTGGTGCTGGTCGCGCTGCTGCTGCTGGTGATGCCCTGGGCCGGTTATTCCTACATCAAGGCCACAGAACAGCTGCTGCGCGAGCAGCAGGAACGCCAGCTGACGGGTGCCGCGCGCGCGATCGCCGCGGCGCTGCACGACCGGCCGCGGCTGGCGACGCTGCGCGAGGATTCGCCCGACGGCGAGGCCGCGCGCGCGGAGGTGCGCTCGCTGATCACCGGCATCGCCCGCACCGGCCTGCGCATCTGGATCATCGACAACCGCCTGCGGCTGATCGCGGTGGCCGGCGACATTTCCGGCGGCGGCCCACCGGCCTCCGGCGAAACCACCTTCGGCATCGTCGAGCGCGGCGTACGCGCCGCGCTGCGTCCGCTGCTCGCGCGCTGGCTTGACGCGCCCACCCTGCCCGCCGAGGAATTCATCCCCGACGACGTGGTATTCGGCGGCCCCGAGGTCGAACGCGCGCTCGACGGTGCCACCGGCCTGAAACGACGGCCCGGTCCCGGCGGCAGCGCGCCCATCGTCAGTGTCACTTACCCGGTGTGGATAGGCGAAACCATCGCCGCGGTGACGATCGTCGAGGAAAGCACCGCCGCGGCCGTATCCTTCCGCCACCGCGCGATCGAGCGCCTGATTGCGGTGACGCTGATCGCTTTCACCGTCGCGGCGCTGGTGCTGCTGGTGTTCGCCTCGCGCATCTCCACCCGCCTGCGCCGGCTGCGCGACGAGGCCGAACAGGCCATCGATTCGCGCGGCCACGTGCGTGCGCTGGTCACCGCGGAACACGCCGGTGACGAGATCGGCGATCTGTCGCGCAGTTTTTCGCTGGCGCTCGCGCGCATCGCCGATTACAACGCCTACCTCGAAGGCCTCGCCCGGCGGCTGGCGCATGAACTGCGCACGCCGATCGCGGTGGTTCGCTCCTCGCTCGACAACCTGCGCCTGAAAACGCTGCCCGAGGACGCCGCGGTTTACCTGGAACGCGCCGAAGGCGGATTGCAGCGCTTGGACAGCGCGCTGACGCGGATGGCCGAAGCCTCGCGGCTGGAGCAGGCGGTACGCGGCACCGAACGCGAGCGTTTCGACGCCGCCGCGGTGGTCGCCGGCTGCGTCGCCGGTTATGCCACGGCCTACCCGCAATCGCTGTTTGCGACACAACTGCCGCCGCGGGCGGTGATGATCAGCGGCGCGCCCGACCTCTACGCGCAGATGCTCGACAAACTTGCCGCCAACGCGGTGGATTTCGCCGAGTCCGGATCGGCAATCGAAATCGCGCTGGCGCTGCAGGGCACCAGCGCGGTGCTGACCGTCACCAACCGCGGGCCGCGGCTGCCGGATCAGCTGCGGCTGTTCGAATCGATGCAGTCGGTGCGCGCGGCGCCGGCACAGGACATCCACCTCGGCCTCGGGCTCTACATCGTACGGCTGATCGCCGAATTCCACCACGGCCGCGCGGGCGCCGAAAACCTCACCGACGGCAGCGGCGTGCGTTTCAGCGTGGTGATACCGACGCTGATCGTCGACTGAAGGGGATCAGCCCGGCGGCCACTTCAGCGGCCGGCCGGCGAGGATGTGCAGGTGCAGGTGAAACACCGTCTGCCCGGCTTCCGCGCCGTTGTTGACCACCAGCCGGAAGGCGTCGCCCACGCCCAGTTGCCGCGCCACCTTGCCCGCGGCCAGCAGCAGATGCCCCATCAGCACCTGGTCGCCGGATTCCGCATCAGCCAGCCTGGGAATTTCCTGTTTCGGCACCAGCAGCACATGGGTCGGCGCCTGCGGATTGATATCGCGGAAGGCGAGGCAACGTTCGTCTTCGTAGACGATGTCGGCGGGAATCTCGCGGGCGATGATCTTGCTGAAGAGGGTGGTCATGAGATGTTCGAAAAAATTAGTTTAAAAACAATGGGTTACGTGGTTATGCGGGGATGGGCAAGCGCTTGATTACAAAGCCGTTTTTGATGCTAGCCGCAGACCGCTTCAGCGTCAAAGTCAGTATTTACTGACTTTTTTATGGTGCAGCGCAATAAATATTTTGACCAAACCCTTGACTTAGTCTTTTTCATCCTTATAATTCAAATTGTGCGGTGCAATATAACTGCGCCCGAAAATTTAAAGCTAACCGTTTAACTTAATGTTTTAAAAGGAGATTCACAATGTATCAGACTCCGGAACAACTTATTGCACTGAACAAAGCCAACATGGAAGTAGCGATGCGCTTCGCCGGCGTCGCAATGGAAGGCGCCGAGCGCATGATCGACCTGCAGCTGAAAGCGGCCAAAACCGCGTTCGCCGACAGCTTTGAAGGCGCCAAGGCCCTGGCCTCGGTCAAGGACTTCCAGCAACTGGCCGCGCTGAAAGACAGCCTGGCGCAACCGTCGCTGGAAAAAGCCACCGCCTACGCCAAGAGCATCTACGACGTTGCCAACGGCACCCAGGTCGAATTCAGCAAACTGATTGAAGCGCAAGTTTCCGAATTCAACAAGGAAGTCGTCGCCGGTCTCGACAAGCTGGTGAAAAACGCTCCGGCCGGTTCCGAAGTCGGTGTCGCCGCCCTCAAATCGGGTATCGCCGCCGTCAACTCGGCCTACGACAATCTGTCGAAAGTCGCCAAGCAGTTCGCGCAAGCCACCCAGTCGAACCTGGAAGCCGCCGCGTCGCAAGCGACCGCCTCGGTGAAAAAAGCGTCGAAGAAAGCCGCCTAAGCATCAGCGGCAGGCAGCAAACAAAAAGCCCCCGGAGCGATCCGGGGGCTTTTTCATGTACTCGGCGGATTTCAGGCCGGCGCCGGCGTCCACGGGAAACCCAGCCCGCTTACGCCAGTCTGGAGCATGACAATCGCAGCCTGCACCTGGACGGCTTCTCCGCGCACGCCGAGTTCGATGTAACGCTCGGGCGTGACCCGCGGCAGGCTGAACACCTTCAGTGCGGGATAGATGCGCAGGCATTCGTTCATCAGTTCGATCAGCTGGCTTTCGCCCGCCTCGCGCACGATGATCGCCGCCTCGACGGCGCGCGCCGCGACCACGTCGGCGTAAAGGTGATCGAGCACCCAGGCCATCATCGGCCAGGCCATCTCCGGAAAGCCGGGCAGGAAATGGTGGTTGCGGTAAGTAAAGCCGGGAATGCGGTTGTAGGGATTGGGAATGATGGCAGCACCCTCCGGAAACTCGCCCATCATCAGCCGCTGCGGCGTGACGCCCCGCGGATCCTCGACGAAACGGCCGCGGATTTCGGCTTCGGCTTCCGGATGCAGCCTGAGCGGCACACCGGCCGCTCGCGCCGCGCATTGCCGGGTGTGGTCGTCGGGCGTGGCGCCGATGCCGCCGAAACTGAACACCGTGTCGCCGCTGGCGAAGGTGCGCTTGAACGTCTCGGTGATCAGATCCGGATCGTCGCCGAGGTAGTTCGCCCACGACAGCCCGAGGCCGCGCTCGCCGAGTGTGGCAATGGCTTTGGACAGATGTTTGTCCTGCCTTTTGCCCGACAGGATCTCATCGCCGATGATGATGACGCCGAAATTCATGCACTCCCCCGGTAATTGGTTGCTGCCGCAACCACATCAGCTATTAATGTAGCTCTCGAGCTGCTTGATGGTTTCCTGCTGCATGGCGATGACTTCCTTCACCAGGTCGCCGATCGACAGTACGCCTGCAACGCGGCCGTTGTCCATCACCGGCAGGTGGCGGATGCGCCGCCCGCTCATCAGCGCCATGCACTCGTCGACGGTCTGCAGCGGCGTCACCGTGATCACCTTGTCCGACATGATGTCGCTGACCGTCAGTTCGTGCGAGGATTTGCCGAGCAGGATCACCTTGCGCGCGTAATCGCGCTCGGACATGATGCCGGCAAGCGTTTCACCGTCCATCACCAGCAGCGCGCCCACGTTTTTCTCCGCCATCAGTTTCAGCGCATCGAACACGCGGGTTGCGGGAGACACCGACAGCACACTGCCGCCCTTGGCCTGCAACAGCTGTTTCACTGTTTTCATGACCTTCCCCTCCTGAGAGACCGGCACTGACGGCCGGCTGGGAATCCAGTTTAGCAGGATGCCGGAAAAACTCATCCCGCAATCCTGTACAGGACACCGGATTCTTTCCATGTTCCTGAAATCGAAGGCGATTTGAAGCGGGCCGCTCAAAGGCCGCCGATCGCATCGGCCCTCTGCACCAGGTTCTGTGCCATGCGGATGTTGGCGAGATCGACCAGCCGGCCATCGACCTGCAATGCGCCCTTGCCCTCGCGCACCGCCAACTCCGAACTCGTCAGCCGCGGCATCGCCTGTTCCAGTTGGGTGAAGCACATGTCATTTATCCGCGGGTTTGGTGCCCGACATGTCCTCGACCACCGTGATCAGCGCGGCGAGATCCTTGCGTCCCTTGCCCTGGCCCATCAGCGCGTTGATCTGCTGCATCACCAGCGCCGCACCCGGCGAGGCGATCTGCATCTGATGCGCAAGGTCGAGCACGATGCCGAGGTCCTTGTGGTAGAGCCGGGTGTCGATGCCGTTGTCGAAATTGTGCTCGACCATGCGTTTGCCGAAAACTTCCAGCACGCGGCTCGACGGTATGCCACCGAGCATCACCTCGCGCACTTTTGCCGCATCGACACCAAGACGTTCGGCGAGGTGCAGCGCCTCGGCCACACCCTGCGCCGTCACCAGCAGCGCAAGCTGGTTGCAGGCCTTGGTGACCTGGCCGGCGCCGCTGTCGCCCATGCGGGTGATGGTCTTGCCCATGCACGCGAACAGCGGCTTCACCCGCTCGAACACTTCCGGCTTGCCACCGACCATGATCGACAGCGTGGCCTGCTCGGCGCCCATCGGTCCGCCCGACACCGGCGCATCGAGCATGGCTATGCCCTTCTTTTCCAGTTGCTGTGCTACAGCGCGCGACACCGCGGGCGATATGGTTTCCATGTCGACGACCACGCTGCCGGGCTTCAGTCCGTGGACCAGGCCGTCGGCGCCGAGCACGACCTCCTCGAAATCGCTGGCTGCAGTGACTATTGTGAACACCACATCGCAGCCTGCCGCCAGTTTGGCGGGTGTGTCGTGGAATTTTGCCCCGGCCTGGACCAGCGCCTCGGCGCTTTCCCTGCGGCGCGCGTAGACGCCCAGCGCATGGCCGCCGCGCAGCAGGTGGCCCGCCATGTGGCGCCCCATCACGCCCAAGCCGATGAATCCGATATTCAATGCATTCTCCTCAGTGTGTGATCCAGCCGAAGGCCATGATCAGCGGCAGCGTAATCCAGAACAGTATGGTACTCCAGC
This sequence comes from Burkholderiales bacterium, assembly GCA_049433545.1. Classification (GTDB taxonomy): domain Bacteria; phylum Pseudomonadota; class Gammaproteobacteria; order Burkholderiales; family SG8-41. The sequence continues at coordinate 15,210 of JBMTEY010000026.1, forward strand.
CGATCAGCAGCGCAGCCGCGCGGTCGTCGAGGTTGAAGCGGTTGGCGAGCAGCAGCGCGGTCATCATCGACGGCGTGGTCGCCAGCGCGATCGCCGCATGCTGGGCTTCGCCGACATGGTCGAAAATCTGCGGCGCGACCAGCCACACGATCAGCGGCGTCACCAGCAGCTTGATGCCGGCGGCGGCGAGGATTTCCGGGCGCGGCTTGAGGTTGCGCCAGGGTATGGTCATGCCGAGCACGAACAGGATCACCGGGATGTTGGCCTGGCCGATGAAACGCGCAGCATTGACCAGCGGCTCGTAGGTCAGGCCCAGCTGCTGGCTGCCGGCACCGAGCAGGAAAGCCCAGATCGGCGGCATCGACATCATCACCTTGAACACCGAGGGCTGGCCGGCGCCGCCTCCCTGCCCGCCCAGCCGCGTCGAGATCCACACGCCCAGGCTCCACACCAGCGGCATGGTCATCAGCATGTCGTTGAATGCGGCATAACTGGTCGCAGCGGCGCCGAAAAAAAACACCAGCACCGGCACGCCGATGTTGAAGGTGTTGCCGAACATCCCGGCCAGCACCAGCGACGCGCGCGTCGAATCAGCGAGCTGCGGCCAGAGACGGATGCGGTAGAGCATCACATAGAGTATGGCGCCCGCCGACAGTGAACCGATGCCGACCAGCAGCGGCACCGACAGCAGGTTCAGCGTGATCGGCGTGGTCGCCGACACCGCGAACAGGATGCACGGGAACAGCAGGTACATCACAAGCCGGTTGAGCGAGGTACGCATCTGCTCGACGTCGGTGTCGCTGAAAAAACGCGGCCACAACGCGCCCGCCGCCACCAGCAGCGAAAGCGGCAGCATCACCTGCACCATCAGGTCGAGCAGTTGCGCGGCGTAACTCATACAAGCAGGCGGCAGCGGATGCTGTCGCGAAGATTTACAAAAATATAAATAAAAACAAATACTTATTAAAATTCCTAGGCACGTCGCGCATCCGGGTTGAGCAGATTGGGCGGCGTTTCGCCGCACAGCGCCGCCACCAGGTTCTTCGCGGCTAGCATGGCCATGGCCTTGCGCGTGGCTTCGGTGGAACTGCCGATGTGCGGCGCGAGCACCACGTTGTCGAGGGCGAGGAATCCGGCGTGCAGCTTCGGTTCGTTTTCATAGACGTCCAGTCCCGCGCCGCGGATGGCGCCGCTGCGCAAGGCATCGACCAGCGCGGCATCGTCGACCACGCCGCCGCGGGTTGAATTGATCAGGATCGCAGAGGGTTTCATTTTTGCCAGCTGCGCCGCACCAATCAGGTGATGGGTCGCCGGCGAATACGGCACCTGCAGCACGACGAAGTCGGACTGCGCCAGCAGTTCGTCCAGCGATGCATAGCTTGCGTTGCATTTGCGCTCCAGCTCCGCCGCAATGCGGTTGCGGTTGTGATAGAGCACCCTCATTTCGAATCCGGACGCGCGCCGCGCGATGGCCTGGCCGATGCGCCCCATGCCGACGATGCCCAGCGTGGCATGGTGCACGTCCACGCCCAGCCACTGCTTCAGCTGCCAGCCGGTCCATTCGCCGTTGCGCACCCGGCGTTCGACCTCGGTAATGCGCCGCGCGGTGCCCAGCATCAGCGCCCAGGCGAGATCCGCCGTGCTGTCGTCTAGCACGCCCGGGGTGTTGGTCGCCATCACGCCGCGCGCGGTGCAGGCCGGCACGTCAATGTTGTTGTAGCCCACGGCGATGTTGGCCACCGCTTTCAGCTTCGGCGCAGCAGCCAGCAGCGCCGCATCGATGCGGTCGGTCAAACAGCACATCACGCCGTCCCGGTCGGCCAGCGCCGCCGCCAGCGCATCAGCCGTAAAGGGCCGGTCGCCCTGGTTGTCGAGCACTTCGCAATGTCCGCGCAGGTATTCCAGTGTTTCGTCGAACACTTCGCGGGTGACCAGGATTTTCGGTTTTTGCCGTGACATGATGTCGTATCGCCTTGTGGGGGTCAGGTCTGCGGTTTGCGGCGCGCCCCGCCGAACCAGAATTCGTGGGCCATGGCCGCATCCGGGGCATTTTCGCGCGACCATCCCGCCGTGCGGCGCACCCAGGCCTGCTGCGACTTCCAGATTTTCTCGAAGAACGGGTTGGTGCTGGCGGTGCGCCGCACGACGTTCTCCCAGGCCTTCAGCTGCGCGCGCAGCACCGACGCCGGCGTGCGCTGGAACTGCACGCCCTGCCGGACGCGCATCGCGGCGTAGTCTTCCGGATAACGCTGCAGCGCCTTCCACGACATGTCGGCGCTCGCGGCATCCGCGGCATGCCGCACCATGGCCTGCAGCTCCGCCAGCAGGGACATGAACTTCGTGCGGTTGATCAGCACCTCGAACACCTCCCCGGTCTGGTGGTAGCTGCGCAGCATGCAGGTTTTCGCTGCATCGGGCATGCCCAGCCCGCGGTCGCTGCTCGGATTGTTGATCTCGGCGGCGTCGATATCGCCGCGTTTCATCGCTGCAGCCACGTCCTGATCGGCGAGAGCCACCGGCACCGCGCCCATTTCGCGCAGCATCTCGGCGGCAAGCCCGGACGAGCGGATGCGCAGCCCCTTGAAATCATCCGGCGACTTCACCGGTTTGCGGAACCAGCCCAGCGGCTGCGCCGGCATCGGCCCGGTGAAAAAAGGCACCACGTTGAGGTTGAGCTGGCGGTGCACCAGCTCAGTATAGAAATCCATTCCGCCGCCGTAACGCATCCAGCCCAGGAAGCTGTTGGCATCCGCGCCCATGGCGGGAGCCGCACCGAACAGCGAAAACGCATGGTTGCGGTCGTGCCAGAAGGCGGATACCGCGTGGCAGCCGTCGATCACGCCGCGGTGCACGGCGTCCTGCAGATCCTGCGGCTTGAGCATGGCGCCGGCCGGCAGCATGTCGACGCGCAGGCGGCCACCCGCCATGTCGTTTATTTTTTTCGCAAAATCCAGCGCGTACTCGTGAAAGATGTCTTTCGCCGACCACGCCCCTTGCATGCGCAATACCACGGTTGGCTGCGCCAGCGCGATCATCGGGAAACCGGCGATCGCGCCGCCGGCGGCAGTCGCAATAAACCGCCGTCTCCCGGAATTACTTGCGCGTGAAGCGACAGCGCGCACTGCGCCGCCTTTGTCATCAATGGGCATGGTTACTCTCGAAGTTATGGACTGCGGGAATCCCGGCTGCGCCGGGATTCCGATAAAAAGGGATTTTACTGGAGTCCGGATTGCGCCGGGATGATGCCTGAAGCGGATGTGTGAAGTGCCCCGTGACGGAACAGGATCAATCCTCGCCTGAGCGAATTGCCTGCCACAGGTCAAAAAGCATCATCGTGACGCCAATCAGCGCGACTGCGGCAAGCGAAAGCTCCTTCAGCTTGAGCACTACCGGTGCAACAAACAGGATCAGCAGTGATGCGGCCACGATACCTGAAAAAATTTTGAACGGCATGATTCCCCCTGTCAGCTCAACCAGTTTCGATTTGCGCGCGCAGCCAGCGCGCTGTACGCAGCAGCCGGGCATCGCGACCACGCTGCCCGACCAGTTGTATTCCCATGGGCAGGCCGTTGGCGCCCTGCATCAAGGGCAGCGTCAGCGACGGCATGCCGCACAAGGTCCACAGCGTGCAGAATGCCGGATCGCCGGTGGCTTCCAGGCCCCTGGGTGCGGTGCCCGGCGCAGCCGGTGTCACGATGGCATCGCAACGTTCGAAAATTTCGTCAAAACCGCTGTTGATCATCGGTATGCGGGCGCAGGCCTGCTGGTAATCCAGCGCACGCACCTCGCGACCGCGCGCCAGCTGCGCCTGCAGGGCGGCTGAAAGGCTGTTCCGCCCTTGCTGCCATTCGAGATCGAGATTCGCCGCCATCTCGGCCTCCATGATGGTCTGATGCCATGCCAGCGACTGGCCCGTGGATTCAGGAAGATCAATGGCCACCACCCGGTCCCCCAGCACCGACGCCAGTTCCTCGAACGCGCCCTGCGTTTCTTCGGTCGCACGGTCCCAGGCCGGACCTTTGACAAAAGCGAGCAACGGCGGCAGCGGCGGCTCTTCGGCAACCATGTCGACAAACGGCACGCGCGCCCGCGGCTGCGTATCCGGGTCGCGCAGATCATGCCCGACCAGCTGCTCCGCGATGAGCGCAATGTCTTCCAGCGTGCGCGCGAACATCCCCATCTGATCCAGGGTACGCGACAGCCTGAGCACGCCACCGCGAGAAATAAGTCCGTACGTCGGTTTGAAACCGTACACCCCGCAGAACGCCGCCGGCCGGATCACCGAACCGTTGGTCTGGCTGCCCAGCGCCAGCGGCACCATGCCGGCCGCGACGGCTGCGGCAGATCCGCTGGAAGAACCACCGGGCGTGTGTTCGGGATTGCGCGGATTGCGGGTTTTGCCCGGCGCGTAAGTTGCCAGTTCGGTCGTCACCGTCTTGCCCATGATCACCGCGCCGGCCGCACGCAGTTTCGCCACTACAGTGGCATCGTGCGCCGGTGTGCGCCCGGCGTGCAGCACGCAGCCGTCTTCGGTTGGCATGTCGTCGGTGTCGATTATGTCCTTGATGCCCACCGGTATGCCGTGCAACGGTCCGGGATGTTCGCCTTCGCTGCGCGCTGCGTCCCGCGCGCGTGCCCGTCCCAGCGCATGCTCTTCATCAATAAACGCCCAGGCCTGCACGTCACCATCCGCCTCGCGTACCCGTGAGAGACAGGATTCCATCAGCTGTTCCGCATTGATCAGACCCTCGCGAATCATGCGCGAAGCGTCGGTTGCCGAAAGCCAGTTCAGTCGCGAGTCATCCATGCCGCAATTATTTTCCGTAAATCAGGTCCGGCAACCAGGTCGTCAGACTCGGAAACACGTAGACCAGGAACATCGTGACAAAAACCATGCCGAGGAAAGGAAAACACCCCTTGAAGATGGTCCAAAGCTGCAATGACGCCGGCGCGATGCCCTTCAGGTAATAGGCCGACATCGCCATGGGTGGCGTAAGGAACGAAGTCTGCAGGTTCAGCGCGATCAGGATGCCGAACAGGATGGGGTCAACCTGAAAATGCGCCAGCAGCGGCAGGAAGATCGGCACGAAGATGATGATGATCTCGGACCATTCCAGCGGCCAGCCAAGCAGAAAGATGATCAACTGCGCGAGGATCAGGAACTGCACGGTACTCAGATCAAGTCCGAGCACAAAATCCTTGATCAAGCCCTCGCCGCCCAGGTAGGAAAACACCGAGGAAAACGTCCAGGAACCGACGAACAGAAAACAAACCATGGCAGAAGTACGCGCTGTCAGGTACACCGCCTCCTGCAGCCGCAGCCAGGTCAGCGCGCGGTAGGCGGCCGCCAGCACCAGGCTGCCCAACGCGCCGATCGCCGCCGCCTCGGTCGGCGTCGCCAGGCCAAACAGGATGGAACCGAGCACCGACGTGATCAGCACCGCCAGCGGCACAAATGCTTCCAGCAACAGCAGGATCGCCTTGCTCCAGGGCACATTGGCCTCGTCTTCGGGCAGTTTCGGTGCCAGCTTGGGATTGATCACTACCCTGGTAATCACGTAAACAACATAAAGCCCCGCCAGTACCATGCCCGGAATCAGCGCGGCGGCATAAAGCCGGACGACGGAGATCGACGAAGTCGCCGCGTAGACGATCAGCATGATCGACGGCGGGATCAGAATACCCAGCGTGCCGCCGGCGCAGATCACGCCGGAGGACAGCTTCTGGTCGTAGCCGCCCTTGAGCATCGCCGGCAGTGCGAGCAGGCCCATCAAGGTCACCACGGCGCCGACGATGCCGGTGGCGGTCGCAAACATCGCGCAGGTCATCAGTGCGGCTACCGCCATCGAGCCGGGGATGTGGCGCAGCGCCACCTGCAGGCTGTAGAACAAGCGGTCGAGCGTATTGGACCGTTCAATGACATAGCCCATGAACAGGAACAACGGCACGGCAACCAGCACGTCGTTGCTCATGATGCTCCAGGTGTTCTGCGTCAACAGGTAGAAAATCCGGTTGTCGGCGAACTCCTGTCCGGCCTGGTAATAGGCGTAGAACCCGAAACCGACGCCCATGCCCATCAGCGTGAACGCGATCGGGAACCCGAGCAGGATCACGAATATGAACAGCCCCAGCATGACCAGGGCGATGACCGGATCGCTCATTGCGCCCCCCCCGATTTCCCAGCGCCTGCGGCATGTTGTTCGGCGAGAACGGACTCCAGTTCTTCGACGTCATGCAGCCGCGAAGGCCACCGGTTGTCGCGTATGCAAAGGATGCAGCGCAGCACCTCGGCCAGGCCCTGCAGCGCCAGCATGCCGGCGCCGAAAGGAATCAATATCTTCAGTTGCCAGATCGGTATGCCGGCCGGGCTGTTGACGCTCACTTCGCGGATCCTGAAGGAGTCGTAGCCGTAGAGCCAGCCGGAAAATACGAGCGCCAGCACGCCCGGATAAAACAGCAGCACATACAGCGACAGCTCGACAATGGCCTGATTGCGCGGCCGCCATGTCCGGTAGAGGAAATCGCCGCGCACATGGCCGTCGCGCGACAGCGCATAGGCTCCGGCCATGAAAAACAGAGCGCCGTACATGATGTAGCTGAAATCGAAGGCCCAGCTCGTCGGGTCGTTCAGCAGGTAGCGCACGAACACCTCATACGACGTGCCCAGCGTAAGGATGATGATGCACCACGCGAAGGCGTGGCCAACCGTCTTGCTCAGATGGTCGATGCCGTAGATAAACCGGTTAATCATGGCTCAGGATTTCCTGATGACAAAAGAAATGGGGCGACACCGGATGGCGTCGCCCCGATTACTCACGATTTCACATCAACTCAAGAGGGGATCTTGGTCTTGAATACGTGTTCGTAGCCGAGCTTGTAGTCCGCGTCGTTCAGGAAGTGGTAGTAAGCAACGTTTTTGGCCCACGCACGCTGCGAATCGACCACCTTCTTGAAGAAAGGATCTTCACCAGCCAGTTTTGCAGTCAGGATGTCCCATGCATTGAGCTGCGCCTGGAACACCGATTTCGGCGTCCTCAGAACATTGACCTTGTGCTTGTTGATCAGCAACTGCAGGTCTGTCGGATAGTTCTTCATCGCGGTCCAGTAGTTGGCCTGCGAGGCTGCTTCGACGCCGTAACGCCAGATCGCCTGCAGGTCCTTGGACATCGCATCCCATTTTTTCTGGTTGATGCAGATTTCAAAGAATTCCATCGCCTGGTGGAAGCTGCCCATCTCGTAGTTCTTGATCACGTCCTGGGCACCGAAACGCATGTCCGAGGTCGGGTTGTTGAACTCGAAGGCATCGATCACGCCGCGCTCCAGCGCGGGGATGATCTCGCCGCCCGGCAGCTGGGTCACTTTCGCGCCCATCTGCTGGAACAGGTCGGCAGCAAGGCCGACGGTCCGGTACTTCAGGCCCTTCAGCTGCTTGGCGTCGGTGATCGGCTTCTTGAACCAGCCCAGCGGCTGGGTCGGCATCGGCAGCGCGAAGAAGCCGACGTAGTTCAGGCCGAGTTTCTTGAGCAGTTCGTTGTAGAGTTCGAGGCCGCCACCGCGGTAGATCCAGGCCAGCGTCTGCGGCGCATCGCAGCCGTTGATCGGGCCGGAACCAAACAGCGATGCCACTTTCGATTTGCCGTACCAGTACACCGGCACCGTGTGGCCGGCGTCGAGCACGCCCTTGGATACCGCGTCGGTCACTTCAAAGGGTTTCACCACCGCGCCGCCGACCAGGTAGTCGACTTTCAGCCGCCCGCCCGCCATCTCGTTGACGCGGGTGACGAACTCCTGCGCGAATTCGTTGAATATGTCGGTGGCACCCCAGGCACCCTGCATCTTGATCACGATGGTCGAAGGTTTCACGGCTACGGCCGGCGCTGCTGGTGCGGGTGCTGCCGCAGGCTTGGGCGCTTCCTTGCCGCATGCAGCCAGCGCTACCGCCGACATCGCCGCGGCGCCAGTCAGGAACTTGCGCCGGGTCGGGCTGGCGTCGGTCGGCTTAACATCTTGTTTTTCAACCATTTTCATCCTCCAGAGATCGATGACAACACGAAATCGTGATGAACATCTGTCGGTGCAACCAGAAGGCAGTTGCCCATCACACTTTTTTTTAGGGAGCCAGCACGGCAGACCGCTGATTTCGCCATGCGCAACGCCATATTACGGACGAACCATCGTAGCGCCCGATCAACACAAAATCAAGCCTACGCCTGTTGCCGGTGTCCGGCAAACCCAATCCAGCACGGCGCCCCGGCGTCGCATGGTTGTCACAGCAGATAACCGAGCAGGTACGCCAGCAGCAGGATCATCATCCACAGCGCCGTGCCGCCGGTGGTCCACGTCCGTGCCAGCAGGCCGCCG